>JALFCG010000133.1 GCA_022771265.1 Prevotella sp. | reverse complement strand
GATGTTTCAAATTTATATGTCATAAGTTGTTTTGTTATTATAATATGCTGTATACGTTTCGGGGCGCCATTGTTATAGTCAATGGATACTTGTTCATCAACAGGGGATAAAGATAATCAAAAAACTCAATAAGAGTATAATTGTCGCATCACATTTACGGAAATTTTACAAACATTGTTTTTAATACCGATACCTAAACCTTCAGGCATGATATCGGTACTACATATATTCCGTCTGCTCTTTTATAAGCCATATTGCCGACTGCAGTAAGAATCATCATGAAGGCGGGCTCTTTCATCTTATTGGTGTCAATGGTAGATGCAAACTTATTCAGCGTTGCTGCTCCTTCTTTTATAAGATTCTCGCCACCAAGCTTTATTTCAACAAGTGCGTATTTGCCATTTCTCAAATGAATGACGGAGTCACATTCCAATCCGTTGCTGTCGCGATAGTGAAACACTTTCCCGTCGAGTGCGTCGGCATATATGCGCAAATCCCTGACAGCCATAGTTTCAAATAGCAGTCCCATCGTGTTCAGGTCGTTGGTTAAGTCTTTGGGACCTATTCCCAATGCTGCGGTGGCAATTGATGGGTCAACAAAGTATCTTGTGTCGCTTGTTCTGATGGCGGCCTTTGAACGCAGGTTGGGGTTCCATGCTTCCATATCTTCAATCACAAAGATTTTCTTCAGGACTTCTATATATGATGACACTGTGTCCACGTCGAGCGCGTCAGTGTCGTTAGCTGCGATGTCTGCCTTGATTCCGGCGATTGTGACTTGTGTTCCTTGATGTCGGGCAAGAGAACGCATAAGTCTCTTGGTGCGGGTCGGATTTCTTTTCACTCCATCCACACGGGAGATGTCTATGTCAGTCACTGCGTCGTAATAGTCAAACGCCGTTTCCAATGCGTATTCAGACTCCAAGGTTGTGGCAATAGGCCATCCGCCTCTGCATATCAGGTATGCTATTTCGTCAAGTGTCTTTTGCGTTTCGCTGAATATTGATGCCTCTGGATTGTCGAAGAGATATTGTAGGCTCACCTCTCCATTGCTGTCTCCCGATTCCCATAGCGACATTGGGCGCATCCTCAGTCTCGTGATGCGTCCTGTGCCTGTATGGTGAATCTTTTGCTGCTGGTCTTCGTCGGGAGGCACTGCCGATTCAGTCATGATAAACTGGCCTATGCCCTTACTATGGTCTACGGCAAATCGGACTGCATCCCAAAGCTGTGGGATAACCTGCCATTCGTCGAGCAGTTTGGGTTTCTCTCCTTCAAGTAGGGCATTGATGTTCATTTCTGCAAGAATCTGGTTTTTGTTGAGATTCATAGAATCTGAAACATAATTGACACTCTTAGCGTGTTGTTCCGATGTAGTAGTCTTTCCACACCACTTGGGACCTTCCACAAGGACTGCTCCTGAAGACTTCAGCTTTTTCTGAAGAACTATATCTGCGATACGTTTTTTATAATTAAAGTCCATCACTTCTATATCTTATGATTTTGTGGGTGTAAATATACGAATAATCTACTAATTTACAAAGCTTTTATATAAATTCCGTAAAATATAGATTATTTTTCCGTGATTTGTGGGAAAATAATTCCGTGATTTGCGGGAATATAATTCTGTAATTTGTGGATTTGTCAATCCAGTTGTTTCTCATCGTGGTCTGGCTTTCCATGCACATCTTGTATTAAGTTACTATATTGTTATCTCTATTTGATTCTCATTCTAATCTCGAAGAGATACGTGCCCGTCTTGTCCTTGTACTCATTCAGGCTTCGGCGGAAATTGTAGTTTGTAATAATCTCCTGCCCAAGTTCAACATAGAACTGCAATTTCTGGTAGATGAGAATAAAATGAGCCGAATGGGCAGAATGAGTCTAAAAAGAGATGCCAGTACTTTACACTAACTCTGTAAGTGACAGAAAATCAGTATTGTCTGGCAGCGACGCAGGCAGCCGTCGAAGAATAAACGACTCGTGCTGAAAATTAGTTATAAAGGGCAAGTATCTGGGAACAGGTACTTTCCCTTAGTTTTTTGTGCATATTCTGCCTGTTCCAAATGCAGAATAAGAAGCCCAAATGATTTCATGGTTGTTAGGGCATTGTGATATCATCCTGTAGTTTATCCTCCCTTATCATTTTTGGTTGTGCCTTGCCAGCCAGGATGTGAATCTTCTTCCCATTCCTGTATATATGCAGTTGGCTTCGTCTTCCTCTTCCTTGCAAGGCATAGATTGAGCAAGCTCATCTCTGCTCTTGCTTCGTTCGTCGGTTGTCTGCTCCTGACCACAGCTGTCAAGGGATTATCCGCCTGTATGGCTTGCCTATACACCCACGGGGTCAAACTGTTTTTTTCACAGGTGTGAGCACATGTTGGTTGTATCGATTGTCATTTCTATGCCTCCGGCATTATTTTGGCTCACCGTTTATACCTTCAACGACCACCCGTGGTCACCATGGTAAATCATCTGTCGGGTCATACCGCCGTCGATGCAGATGTTTTCGCCTGTGATGAACCCGGCCTTGTCCGAGCAGAGGAAAAGCACCATGTTAGCGATGTCTATCGGGTTGCCCACACGCCCTGCCGGCTGCTGCACAGCATCCGGGCCGTTGTAGGTCTTGAAGTCCGTGTCTATCCATCCCGGCGAAATGGCGTTGACCCTGGCTTTGCCCCGTAGCGTGACGGCAAGGGCATGGGTGAGGGCGGCAATGCCTCCCTTGGCAGCCGTGTAACTCTCTGTCTGCGGCTGGCTCATGCGGTCGCGCGAGGACGATATGTTGACTATCGAGGCGCCGTGGGCAAGATATGGAGCAAGTAGTTTGACAAGATAGAAAGGGGCAGTCACCCCGACGGCCAAAGCGTATTGAAATTCCTCCCACGTACATTCGTCCAGCCCCTTCATCAGAGGCAGGGCATTGTTGATGATGTAATCCACTTTGCCATATTTCCCGATTACTTCATCGGCAAAGGCTTCCAGCACCTCCTTCTTGGATATGTCGCCAACGAAGAAGTCGCCCTCGCGCTTATCAATGACTGCCACATAGGCCCCTCTCTTTCGGAACTCCTCAGCGATACATTGGCCGATGCCGTGCGCGCCGCCTGTCACGACAGCTACCTTGTCTTTATATTCCATTTTTCTTAATCGTGTCAATGAATTGTTACACATTCTTATCTATAGGTATTATATCGAAGCTCCGAGGGAAAATGCCTCTTTTAGAGCGTTGGTGTTTATGATATCGCCCTTTTCTTTAACTCCTCTCACCAGTATTTTCCCACAGTCTTCAAGGTGGAAGTACTTGATGCATAGTCTATATTGTACAAGAATGCTGTCAAATAGTTCGGGTAATGTGGCGGCTCCGACGAGCAACAGGGCAACTTTTTTTATTTTGAAAGTGTCTCTGATGGGATTATGACACCTGTCGATTAAGGCTTTGAGCTGTGAACTAACGCCGTAGAAATAGACAGGAGAAGCAACAACAAGCATGTCTGCCTTTGCCAATTTGTCGTAAACTGTCTGCATGTCATCTTTTTGAATACAGGATTGGTCATCTCTCTTGAAACAAGAATTACATCCCATACAAGGATTTATGTGATAGTCCCTTACTGATATGAAGTCGACATTGTGCTTGGACGAAGCTCCTTGGGCAAACGATTCCGCCAATACTTCCGTGTTGCTTCCCTTTCGTGGACTGCCAGATATGATTACGATGTTCATTGTCTGTCAGAATTTGAAATGTATGGGCTTTGCAAACTCGCCCTTCTTCTCCAGTCCCTTGACATGGCCGAGGTTGGTCATCCATCCGTCGATGTCTTTCAGATAGAACACCTTAAATATGGGATTGTCGCGCATATTCTTGTATAGCGCATTCACGATGGCACTCTTGTCGATGATGGCATCCCTGATGTCCTGCCTTTCCTCGAATACTGCCTCTGCCGAGAAACGAATCCACGGAGTCTGCATCTCGTCCTTTTCCAGTTTGCAGCCGCAGAGTTCCACACAGGGATTGGCTTGCAGTTCTGCAAAGACCTCCTTCTTGGAGTTGGTGCAGAACCACAGCTTCTCATCCTCCAACACCATATACTGCATCGGACGAACCTTCGGCTTGCCGTCCAACCCTATTGTCGCCAAAAACTGGATTCCGATATTGTCCAGATAGTTGGCCACATCGCGTAATGTTATCTCTTGTTCCATAATTACATCTGTCTTAAAAACGGGTCAATCGTTGCCAACAGTTCGGCCCGTTGCATCACACCGCTTGTCCTCCATAGCACGTCTCCATGCCTGAACAGCATCAATGTGGGTACCGACTGTATGCCATACCGGCTTGCTGTTGCGCCATACTTGTCTACATCCACCTTGATGATGCGGATTCTATCGCCCAACACATCCTTCACCTGCTCCAAGATGGGGTGCATCATCTTGCATGGTTGGCACCATGTGGCAAAGAAATCGACCAAGACCGGCTGGTCGCTGTTTATTACATCGTTGAATGTTTCCATGATTATCTGCTATTTTGCCAGCGAAGTTGCAAAATATATTCAGATAAACCGCCTTTATGTATCTACAAATTCGCGGTACGACGCATTTATCCATGTATATTGAGTCTCTGAGTCCTATTTCCCACCGTGTGCTCATTCCCAAGAAGAAGAGATGGCAAGGTTTCCTCCTTACCATCTCTTTGCAGAATGCCATAAGGC
>JALFCG010000127.1 GCA_022771265.1 Prevotella sp. | reverse complement strand
TCAACAAGGCAGGCTACTACCTCGTCAGCGACATACGCGAAGTGAAGGCGCAGAAACTGCAGCAGGACGTGTGCGGAGTGAACAAGAAATACAAGCTCGGCTACGACAATCCAAAGGTTGAGGAATTTGCCTCGTGGATTGAGAACGCAAACAAGTAACACGTAACAATACACATAGAGCAACGTAATATATGTTCGATTGCGGCAAGATAGCTATTATCGGTGGAGGCAGTTGGGCGACAGCCATAGCCAAGATTGTGGTGGGACACACCCATCACATCGGATGGTATATGCGACGCGACGACCGCATCGAGGAGTTCCGTAGGCTGAGCCATAACCCGGCTTACCTAACAAGCGTGCACTTCGACATTGACGAGGTATTCTTCTCAAGCGACATCAACCGTATCGTGACCGACTACGACACTCTTGTGTTCGTCACTCCTTCACCTTACATCAAGAACCACTTGAAGAAGTTGAAGACAAGGCTGAAGGACAAGTTTGTCATCACAGCCATCAAGGGCATCGTACCCGACGAGAATCTCGTGTGCTCGGAATTCTTCCATCAGGTATATGACGTGCCTTACGAGAACCTTGCGTGTCTCGGTGGCCCGTCCCATGCCGAGGAGGTTGCCCTTGAGCGCCTGTCGTATCTCACGGTAGGATGTACCGACCACCAGAAGGCCCAGGCTTTTGCCGACATCCTGAACAGCGAGTACATAAAGACAAAGACGAGCAGCGACGTCATCGGCATCGAATACGCGTCGGTGCTGAAGAACGTCTATGCCATTGCTGCCGGCATTTGCAGCGGACTGAAGTTCGGCGACAACTTTCAGGCTGTGCTTATGTCAAATGCCGTCCAGGAGATGTCGCGTTTCCTCACTGCCGTCAACCCCATCGAGCGTTGTGTCTATGACTCCGTTTACCTCGGCGACCTGTTGGTGACGGGCTACAGCAACTTCTCCCGCAACCGCACGTTTGGCACAATGATTGGCAAAGGCTACTCGGTGAAGAGCGCGCAGATTGAGATGGAGATGATAGCAGAAGGCTTCTTCGGCACGAAATGTATGAAGGAGATTAACCGCCACCTGCATGTAAACATGCCCATCCTCGACGCCGTCTATAACATCCTTTACGAACGAATCAGCCCGCAGATAGAAATAAAGCTGCTGACCGACTCGTTTAGATAATGAATCATTTTAACACCAATATTTTTATGAAGAATATAACACTTGACATCACTAAGGCTGCACAGTTCCTACAGGCTGGTGCAGTGGAGGCTTTTGAGCCACAGGTGAAAGCCGCTCAGGAGGCTCTCGAAAACGGAACATGCCCAGGCAATGATTTCCTTGGCTGGCTGCATCTTCCTTCATCCTTATCGGCTGACTTCATTAAGCAGCTGAAAGATTGCGCAGAAGTACTTCGACAGAACTGCGAAGTAGTGGTAGTTGCCGGTATCGGCGGAAGCTACCTCGGAGCACGCGCCGTCATCGAGGCTCTCGGCAACTCGTTTGCCTGGCTCATCGGCGACAAGAGCAATCCTACCATTCTTTTTGCCGGCAACAATATCGGAGAGGACTACCTCGCTGAATTGACCGAATACCTGAAAGACAAGCGCTTTGGTGTCATCAACATCTCCAAGTCGGGCACCACTACCGAGACCGCTCTCACCTTCCGTCTGCTGAAGAAGCAGTGCGAGGCACAGCGTGGCAAGGAAGAGGCAAAGAAGGTCATCGTAGCCATCACCGACGCGAAGAAGGGCGCTGCACGCACATGCGCCGACAAGGAAGGCTACACCTCTTTCGTCATTCCTGACAATGTGGGCGGCCGCTTCTCAGTGCTCACTCCAGTAGGACTGCTGCCGATAGCATGTGCCGGTTTCGACATCGATAAACTCGTTGCCGGTGCACAGGACATGGAAAAGGCTTGCGGCAAGGACGTTCCCTTCGCTGAGAACCCCGCAGCCCAGTATGCCGCAGTCCGCAACGGGCTCTACCAGGCAGGCAAGAAGATTGAGATAATGGTCAACTACCAGCCCAAGCTCCACTTCATGAGCGAGTGGTGGAAGCAGCTCTACGGCGAAAGCGAAGGCAAGGACGGAAAGGGCATCTTCCCTGCTTCCTGCGACTTTACCACCGACCTGCACTCCATGGGACAGTGGATTCAGGAAGGCGAGCGCACCATCTTCGAGACTGTCATCAGCGTTGAGCAGCCTAACAAGAAGATGCTCTTCCCGGAAGACGAAGAGAACCTCGACGGTCTGAACTTCCTCGCCGGAAAGCGTGTTGACGACGTCAACAAGATGGCAGAACTCGGAACACGCCTGGCACACGTCGATGGCGGCGTTCCCAACATCCGCATCAGCGTACCTGAGCTCAACGAGTACTACCTCGGCCAGCTCATCTACTTCTTCGAGATTGGTTGCGGCATCAGCGGTAACGTGCTCGGTGTCAACCCGTTCAACCAGCCAGGAGTGGAGGCTTACAAGAAGAACATGTTCGCACTGCTTGACAAGCCTGGCTACGAAGCTGAAAGCAAGGCCATCAAAGAGCGACTTGCAGCCGAAAAATAATAATGTATAAAATAAACATTACCCAACGTACATTTCATTTCCAGCATCCGGCAGGCACCTCACGCGGCATATACACCGAACGCAGGTCGTGGATGCTGGAAATGACTGACGATGAAATGCCCGGACGACGGGGCATTGGCGAATGTGCCCCGTTGCCTTCATTAAGTTGTGACGACCGTCCTGACTACGGAAAGACGCTGCGAGCCGTCTGCGACCGGTTTGAGCAGGAAGGTGTCATCGACTATCCCATGATGCGCCCCTACCCTTCCATGCTCTTCGGTCTTGAAACCGCCCTTCTGAACTTTCAGAATGGCAGCGACATCCTTTTCGACAACGCTTTCAGCCGTGGCGAAAAGGGCATGACAATCAACGGGCTCGTATGGATGGGCTCTTACGAGGAAATGAACCGGCGCATCGAAGAGAAACTGAAACAAGGCTTCCATTGCATCAAACTGAAAATCGGTGCCATCGACTTCGACCAAGAGCTCGAAATGGTGAAAAACATAAGGAAGCGGTTCTCACGTTCCGAAGTGGAACTGCGCGTCGACGCCAACGGCGGCTTCAACTTTGATGACGCGCTCTACAAACTTGAACTGCTCTCGCAGTACGCCATCCATTCCATCGAGCAACCGATCAAGCCTTTCCAATGGGCATATATGGCAGAACTGTGCCGCGAGTCACCGCTACCGATAGCCCTCGACGAGGAACTCATTGGCATCAACATCCCGGATATGAAAGCCCACGTGCTTAACGTCATCAAGCCAGCTTACATCGTTCTCAAGCCTTCCCTTCACGGCGGCATGCAAGGTGTGAGGGAATGGGTGGACATTGCACGGTCACAAGGTATCGGGTCGTGGATCACCAGCGCCTTGGAAAGCAACGTCGGTCTGAACGCCATCGCCCAGCTTGCAGCCGACATCTACGGGACCGACAATATCATGCCCCAAGGCCTGGGCACTGGACAACTCTTCACCGACAATATTCCCATAGGACTGGAAGTGAAGGGAGAAAAACTGTGGAGAGTATAAGCTTGGATATGACGTTGGACGAGTTCCTTTCTGAATGGAAGTCTGATTCTCCTCTAATAGAAGTTCAGACGAGCGGTTCTACCGGAACGCCAAAGAAAATGGCTGTCGAGAAGTCACGCATGGAGGCTTCAGCCAGACTCACATGCCACTTCCTTGGAATAAAAGAAAGCGACTCAGCACTCCTCTGCATGCCTCTCGACTATATTGCAGGAAAGATGATGGTCGTCAGAGCCATCACCTGCGGACTGGAGCTGGTCTCAGTCACACCGTCAAGCCATCCCCTCAAGGGACTTAATGACTCTCCGTCGTTCGCCGCCATGGTTCCGCTACAGGTCTATAACTCCCTGACCGACCACGACGAGGAACGACTGCTGCGCGGCATCAGCCATCTCCTTATCGGAGGCGGTCCTGTCGACGCCTCACTCGAAGCCGCACTAAGGGATTTTCCCCACGCCGTGTGGAGCACCTACGGCATGACCGAGACCCTTTCCCACATCGCCTTGCGCAGAATCAACGGCAAGGAGGCAAGCCCGTGGTACACCCCGTTAGACGGAGTCCGCGTCAACACCGCCGACAATGGATGCCTCGTCATCGACGCGCCATTGGTGTGCGACCGACCACTTCTGACCAATGACATAGCCGAACTGCATGCCGACGGACACCGGTTCCGCATCATCGGACGAAAGGACAATACCATATGCAGCGGCGGGATAAAAATACAGGCAGAGGAAGTGGAACGACTGCTGAAGCCCCATTTGGACATGCCCTTCATCATAACCAAAAGCCCTGACAAGATTCTTGGTGAAACTGTCGCCATCGTCTTCCAAGGCTCCCAAGACTCCTCGCCCGCACTTGACGACATCTGCCGGAAAGTACTGCCGCGCCACTGGCATCCACGCAGGTTCATTGCCACCAGCCACCTACCGATGACTGAGACCGGCAAACCGGCAAGGGCAAGGGCAGAGGCTATGGCAAAAGAGACAAACAAAATAACCGATATGGAAAATAATCAACTTAATTACGACACATTGAGACTGCCAGCCGAGTGGGAAAAGCAAAAGGCGGTGCTGCTGACATGGCCTCACGCCGAAACCGACTGGGCACCGACCCTCGACGACATCACCCACACCTACTTGGAGATTGCGGCAGAAATAGCCAAACGTGAAAAACTCATCGTTGTCACCCCACATAAGGAAGCTACACTACAGCTCATAGAAGAATGGTTCGACAGCCACGGCCTTGACGACAAGGCAAAAGGCAACCTCCGCGTAGTGAAGATTGACTCCGACGACACATGGGCACGCGACCACGGCTTCATAACCCTTACAGGTGACGGACAGACCGCCCTGCTCGACTTCAGGTTCAACGGCTGGGGAAACAAGTTCGAAGCCGACAAGGACAATGCCATCAACAGGCAGCTCCACAGTAAGGGCGTCATCCGCGGCACCTATTTCGACTACAACGACTTCGTCCTTGAGGGAGGCTCCATAGAAAGCGACGGCTACGGCACGGTATTCACCACCACCCACTGCCTGCTCGCTCCCGGGCGAAACCAGCCCATGACCCAGGACGACATCGAGCAAACCCTCAAGCGGCGTCTCAACGCGAAACGCATCGTATGGATTGACTACGGCAACCTCATAGGCGACGATACCGACGGACACATCGACACTCTCGTCCGCATAGCTCCCGCCGACACTCTCCTCTACGTGGGATGCGACGACGAGCAAGACCCGCAATATGCCGACCTCAGCAAGATGGAAGAACAGCTTCGCACCCTGAAAACCAAGTCTGGCAGAGGCTATCGCCTGCTCCGCCTTCCGATGCCGCGCCCTATCTTCAACGGCGACGAGCGCCTGCCGGCCACCTATGCCAATTTCCTCGTCATCAACGATGCCGTGCTCTATCCCACCTACGGGCAGCCCGACCTCGACGACGAAGCCTCACAGACCATTGCCGACGCGTTCCCCGACAGGGAAATAATTGGCATCGACTGCCGCAGCGTCATCGTACAGCACGGCTCGCTCCACTGCTGCACGATGCAATTTCCAAAGGAGACAAAAAAAGGATAGGCATTCTTCATTGACTTCGTCGATTCTTTAGCTGCATTTGACTTCGTCTTCATCTGTCGAGACTCGGAATAGCTCAAGCAAGCTTGGCTCTGCTCTCGTTTTGCGCAGCCGATTCTTCATTCTTCACTCTTCATTCTTCACTCTTCATTTAATAATTCAACATATGAAAATAGGATTCCTACAGCTTCACAACACAGCTGACAAAAAAAGAAACATACTGCGACTGGCAGAAGGCATTGCCGACCTGGCACACCGCGGAGCGGAACTCGTTGTGCTCCAGGAACTGCACAACACCCTCTACTTCTGCCAAGAGGAAAATACCAACAACTTCGACCTTGCCGAGCCTATTCCTGGCCCGTCAACAAACATGTTCGGAGAGATAGCACGACAATGCGGAGTGGTCATTGTCACCTCCCTCTTCGAACGAAGGGCAGCAGGACTCTACCACAACACTGCCGTTGTGATAGAGCGCGACGGCACCATCGCCGGCAAATACCGCAAGATGCACATCCCAGATGACCCCGCCTACTACGAAAAGTTCTACTTCACGCCCGGCGACCTCGGCTTCCATGCCATCGACACTTCGGTCGGACGGCTCGGAGTGATGGTGTGCTGGGACCAATGGTATCCAGAAGCCGCACGTCTGATGGCTCTCGACGGAGCCGAGCTGCTCATCTATCCCACCGCCATCGGCTATGAGAGCTCCGACACACCTGAGGAGCAACAACGCCAACTACGCGCTTGGCAGACCGTACAGCGAGGACATGCCGTTGCTAACGGACTGCCCGTCGTGGCAGTCAACAGGGTCGGACATGAGCCAGACCCCTCCTGCCGCACCAACGGCATACAGTTCTGGGGCACTTCATTCGTTGCCGGTCCACAAGGCGAGATTCTCTACGAAGCGTCCGACTCCGACGAGGAGAGCATAGTGATGGAACTGGACCTCAACCACAGCGAACAGGTCAGGCGCTGGTGGCCTTTCCTGCGCGACAGGCGCATCGACTACTACGACGACATAACCAAGCGCTTCCGACGCAGTTAGCATAATGTTCAAGGAGTTAACTCCTTATAAAAAAGCAAACTTCAAACAACAAAAAAAAGAATAATACAACATGTCAGAAAGCTTAAGATTCAGAGTCGTGGAAGAAGCTTTCAAGAAAAAAGCCGTGGAGGTCCCGACACCAAAGGAAAGACCGTCGGAATACTTTGCGAAATACGTCTTCACACGACAGAAAATGTACAAATACCTGCCAGCCGACGTCTATGAGCGACTCATAGACGTTATCGACAACGGTACACGCCTCGACCGTTCCATTGCCGACGCCGTGGCAGAAGGTATGAAAAAATGGGCAACAGAGATGGGAGTGACCCACTACACCCACTGGTTCCAGCCACTCACCGAAGGCACAGCCGAAAAGCACGACGCCTTCGTGGAACATGACGGCAAGGGAGGCATGGTGGAGAAGTTCAGTGGAAAACTGCTCGTACAGCAGGAACCCGACGCCTCGTCGTTCCCCAACGGCGGCATACGCAACACCTTCGAGGCGCGTGGCTACTCCGCCTGGGACCCTACATCTCCAGTGTTCATCATCGACGACACCCTCTGCATACCGACCATCTTCATAGCCTACACCGGCGAGGCCCTCGACTACAAAGCCCCGCTCCTTCGTTCGCTCCACGCCGTCGACAAGGCCGCCACCGCCGTGTGCCGCCTCTTCTACCCCGATGTCAACAAGGTCACATGCAACCTCGGATGGGAACAGGAATACTTCCTCGTTGACGAGGGGCTCTACTCCGCACGCCCCGACCTAATGCTCACCGGCAGAACGCTCATGGGGCACGAAAGCGCGAAGAACCAGCAGATGGACGACCACTACTTCGGCACCATCCCCGACCGCGTCCAGGCGTTCATGAAAGACCTCGAGATACAGGCTCTCGAACTTGGCATCCCCTGCAAGACACGCCACAACGAGGTAGCACCCAACCAGTTTGAGCTTGCCCCCATCTACGAGGAATGCAACCTTGCCATCGACCATAATATGCTACTCATGTCGCTGATGAAAAAGGTCGCACGCAAGCATGGCTTCCGCGTATTGCTCCACGAAAAACCTTTCGACGGCATCAACGGCTCGGGAAAGCACAACAACTGGAGCCTTCTCGCCGACAACGGCACACTGCTCCACGCCCCGGGAAAGACTCCGGAGGAGAACCTTCGCTTCGTCACCTTCATCGTCGAAACACTCATGGCGGTCCATCGCCACAACGGACTGCTGAAAGCCTCAATCATGAGCGCCACCAACGCCCACCGTCTTGGCGGCAACGAGGCACCTCCCGCCATCATCTCCTCCTTCCTCGGCAAGCAGCTCAGCGAGCTCCTCGACCACATCGAAAAAGCCGACAAGGACGAACTGTTCAACCTTAAGGGCAAACAGGGCATGAAACTCGACATCCCCCAGATACCCGAACTCATCATCGACAATACCGACCGCAACCGCACCTCACCCTTCGCCTTCACCGGCAACCGCTTTGAGTTCCGCGCCATAGGCTCCGAGGCTAACAGTGCCTCGGCTATGATTGCCCTCAACGCCGCTGTCGCCGAAGCCCTAGACAACTTCCGGCTGAAGGTCGATGGCCTTGTGGCAAAAGGCGAGGACACCGTGAGCGCCATCATCGACGTGCTCCGCGATGACATACGCACATGCAAGCCCATACGTTTCGACGGCAACGGCTACAGCGACGAATGGGTCGAGGAAGCCGCACGACGCGGACTCGACACCGAAAGGTCATGCCCGGTAGTGTTTGAACGCTATCTCGACGAACAGAGCATAACAATGTTTGAGTCAACAAAGGTGATGAACCGAAAAGAGCTCGAGGCACGCAACGAGGTTAAATGGGAGACTTACGTGAAGAAAGTACAGATAGAGGCACGCGTGCTCGGCGACCTCTCGATGAACCACATCATCCCCGTCTCCACCCACTACCAAAGCCAGCTCATACGCAACGTGCAGGCAATGAAAGCCATCTTCGACAACGACAAGGCCGAACGCCTCAGTTCACGCAACATGAAACTCATCGAGGAAATAGCCGAACGCACCGGACGCATCGAAGCCTTCGTTGACGAACTGACCAACGCACGCCGTATCGCCAACCGCATCGACAGCATCCACCAGCGTGCCATCAGCTACCACGACACCGTGGAACCGAAGATGGAGGCGATACGCTACGAGATCGACCATCTCGAAATGATTGTGGAAGACGGTCTGTGGACCCTTCCCAAATACCGCGAGATGCTCTTCATCCGATAGTCCCTCCCCTTTTCCACTTACGAAAAGTAACAAGACAAAAAAAAAATCCCGCACCGACCCTGAACAGGGCGATGCGGGATTAACCTAAAAAATATCATGCAATATTCAAAAAACCAGGAGGATTAGTCCTCGCTGTTCTCTGGACGCAACTTACGTACAGTCTCTGCGGCACGCCACATCTCCATGTTGCGCATTGCCTCAAGCTCCTTGTTCAGACCGTCACGGTAGTCTGGCTTAGAGTTGCTGTCGATGGAAATCTGAGCCTCGTTACCAGTCTTAACCGAATAGTAGAGCCACTGCATCACCGGCTTGATAGCCTCACGGAAACGTGGAGCCCAGTCCAAGGCACCGCGCTGTGCGGTCGTTGAGCAGTTGGCGTACATCCAGTCCATACCCTTCTGTGCAAACAGAGGCATGAGGCTCTGGGTAAGCTCCTCAACAGTCTCGTTGAAAGCCTCCGACGGTGAGTGACCGTTCTCACGGAGAACCTCATACTGAGCCTCGAGCAAGCCCTCGATGGCACCCATCAGCGAACCACGCTCACCAGTGAGGTCAGAAGTAGCCTCGCGCTGGAATGTGGTCTTGAACATATATCCTGCACCGATACCGATACCGAAGGCAATAGTCTTCTCCTCAGCCTTTCCGGAAGCGTCCTGGTAAACAGCGTAAGAGCAGTTCAAGCCGCGACCCTCGCAGAACATCGTGCGGAGACTGGTACCCGAACCCTTCGGAGCAACCATGATAACATCGATGTCAGCTGGCGGGACAACACCCGTGCGGTCGCTCCAGTTGATGGCGAAACCGTGAGAGTAGTAAAGGGTCTTGCCCGGTGTGAGATATTTCTTGATTGTTGGCCATGCCTGAATCTGACCTGCGTCAGAGAGGAGCATACAGATGATAGTACCCTTCTCTGCAGCCTCTTCAATAGAGAAAAGCGTCTTGCCGGGAACCCATCCGTCAGCCACAGCCTTGTCGTAGGTCTTGCCCGCACGCTGTCCGACGATGACGTTGAAACCATTGTCGCGCAGGTTACAAGCCTGTCCAGGACCCTGGATACCGTAACCGATAACGGCGATTGTTTCATTCTTCAATACTTCGTGAGCTTTCTCCAAAGAAAATTCCTTGCTGGTGACAACAGTTTCGATAACGCCACCAAAATTCATTTCTGCCATAATTGTTTTTTGTTTTTTAATGTTATTAATATCCCTATGAGCCATGCCCGCCTTATCCAAAAGCAGTCGTCTTGTCAGCCCATCCATGCCCTGCCCGAGAGCACGACGAGGGGTTAATTTCTTTTAGCGGGTGCAAAAGTATAAAATTAATACGAAACTACCAAATATACTTTCAATTTTTTAATTAAAAGAATAAAAAAAAGACCGTTTCCTTGCTTTTTTGCGAATAATACCTTATCTTTGCAACAAAAACAGATACATCATTGCCCATGATACTCGACATCACACTAAGACTCGTCGCTGCCATGGTACTCGGCGGCTCAATAGGCATCGAACGGGAGTTCCGGTCAAAGGATGCCGGATTCCGCACCCACTTCCTCGTTGCGCTTGGAAGCGCCCTCTTCACCGTCGTGTCGCAATACGGCTTTGGCATCGACCTCAAGGACTCGTCACGCGTCGCGGCACAGGTTGTCTCGGGCATCGGGTTTCTCGGGGCAGGCACCATCATCTTCCAGAAAAACATGGTACGAGGACTGACCACGGCTGCCGGACTGTGGGTGACAGCTGCCATTGGGCTTGCCTGCGGCACCGGGCTCTACCTCATAGCCGCCATCACCACCACCCTCGTGCTCGTAGGCCTTGAGGCGCTCCACACCTTTATCCCCCAGCTCGGTAAGGCGGCAGTTCAATTAGGTTTCACTTCCGGGTCGAAGACCTCTGTAGCCGAAGTGCTCAAAAGGCTTAAGGCGGAAGATATCGACATCAGCACTTTCGAGATGAAAAGCAGGACGACAAAGGACGGCGATGTCTTCGACGTAAACGCCGATATACGCGTAAAGCGCGGAGGCCACAACGAGCGCATCCTCAACCTTATCAACGAGTTCGACGACGTCACCATCTCCCATCTTGAATAGCTCCCTTGCGGTAGCACTACATCACTGTCTTATCAGGTTGTCTTCCGAATCCTCGTACCTTTCCTGTTTGAAGAAGATGCGGCCGACACCTTTCAGCTGCACACGGGCACGATAGTAGAGGCTGTCAAGGAGCGACCCGCCGCCAAGGGTGCCATAGCCAGTCACAGGGCGCGCCTTGCGGTCGTAGACGAAGGCTATGCGTCCGTATTTCTTCAGCGAGAGGGCAAGCGACCCGTCCTCGCCACGGCGAATGTCGGTGCGTATCCGCTCCCTGCGTGCAAAGTTGGCATTGAAGGCAAAGGTCATTCCACGTACACACAATTCCGGACGCTTGAAATGCTGGACATACAGGAACGTGTCGCGGATAAATTCAAACAGCCACAGGCCGAAAGCCGAGTGGTTAGCGTCGGGATAATAACTCCAGAACCCTCCCACGCACGACACACCCGGCTTTGTCAAGGTGCGCATCATAGTATCAACATAAAGCGGAGGATAGAAAGTGTCGGCATCGATAAAGAAGTGATACTTACCCCTCGAATTGTCCAACCCACACTGGCGTGCAAAACCCGGGCTTTGGCGTGTTTCGTTGAAATACCTTATTCCCAAGGCCTTATACACATCCTCCGTGTTGTCCTTCGAGTTGTTGTTCACACCGAGAATCTCCACCGTGCAGGATGTCTTCATCTCGCTCAGCGACCACAGGCATGCAGCAAGTCTCTTTCCCTCATCGTGAGCGATGACAACTATCGACACAAGCGGTTCTTCGCTCTGCATCGCTGCCAAACGGCTGCGGATGGAAACGACCACCTCGTCGGGCACCTCGCTGAAAGGCTTTTCGTATATCGAGAGATATTTACTGTACCATGCCATATATCATTTTTTTTCAATATTTCCCTACAAAGATAGCAACAAAATGGCAAACGGCAAAACTTTCTTGAAAAAAACAACATTATTTATGAACTTTGCAGCTTGTCTTTGTCTAAATAAGGTTTACTCTGATTTAACATTAATTCAATTTTCGCATTTCTGTGACATGCTGTCAGTGAACAAGTTGACAAGTTGAAAGTCCAGCCACAAAACAACTGCAAAAGTAACATCAAAAAAAAGAGAGGCAAGCTGACTGTCTCTCTTTTTTTTATTGTTATTCCCACTCTATGGTCGAAGGTGGTTTTGAGGAGATGTCGTAGCAGACGCGGTTGACACCTCTCACCTTGTTGATGATTTCGTTGGAGACTTTTGCCATGAAGTCGTAGGGCAGGTGGGCCCAATCGGCGGTCATGGCGTCGGTGGATGTGACAGCACGAAGGGCAACGGGATGTTCGTAGGTACGCTCGTCGCCCATCACGCCCACGCTGCGCACTGTGGAGAGCAGCACGGTACCTGCCTGCCATATCTGGTCGTAGAGCGACACTTCAATCTCGCCGTCGGTCATCGCGGCTGGCACTCCTGCTGCGAGCACCTTTCGCGCTTCCTCGCCGCTGAGACGCACCTTGTAGTCGCGCAGTCCGCGGATGTAGATGTCATCGGCATCCTGAAGGATGCGCACCTTCTCGGGCGTGATGTCGCCAAGTATGCGGACAGCAAGACCTGGTCCTGGGAAGGGGTGACGTGTAATGAGATGCTCAGGCATGCCGAGCTGGCGTCCCACGCGGCGCACCTCGTCCTTGAACAGCCACTTCAGCGGCTCGCAGAGCGACAGGTGCATTTCCTTTGGCAGTCCGCCGACGTTGTGGTGGCTCTTGATGACCTTGCCTGTGATGTTGAGACTCTCGATGCGGTCGGGATAGATGGTGCCTTGGGCGAGCCATTTTGCACCGGTGATTTTCTTTGCCTCGGCATTGAACACTTCGACGAAGTCTCGGCCGATGATTTTTCGTTTTTGCTCAGGGTCGGTGACTCCGGCAAGGTCGGCAAAGAACTTCTCGCTGGCATCGACACCTATGACATTGAGTCCGAGACACTCGTAGTCGTGCATCACGTCGCGGAACTCGTTCTTGCGTAACATTCCGTGATCGACGAAGATGCAGGTGAGGTTTTTGCCTATGGCACGGTTGAGGAGCACGGCGCATACCGACGAGTCAACACCTCCGGAGAGTCCGAGGATGACACGGTCGTCGCCCACCTGCTGCTTCAACTCTTCCACGGTGGTATCGACGAAGGAGGCAGCGCTCCAGCTTTGTGTGGAGCCGCAGATGCCTACGACGAAATTCTTCAGCAGCTGTGTGCCCTGCACGGTGTGGAACACCTCGGGATGGAACTGCACAGCCCATACAGGCTCTGTGCCGGATGCATAAGCCGCGAATTTCACGTCCTCTGTGGAGGCGATGCACTTGAAGCCTTCTGGAATGGCTGTGATGGTGTCGCCATGGCTCATCCACACCTGTGAGTTCTGCTCAAAGCCCTTGAACAGCGGGTTCTCCGTATCGACGGTCTTGAGACGGGCACGTCCGTATTCGCGCGAGTCAGCCTTCTCCACACGTCCGCCAAGGGTGTGGGAGATGAACTGTGCACCGTAGCAGATGCCGAGCACCGGCAGTCGCCCTACGAACTGGCTCAAATCGACCTTAAAGGCTTCAGGGTCGTGGACTGAATAGGGCGAACCGCTGAGGATGACTCCAATGACCGACGGGTCGTCCTTCGGAAACTTGTTGTAGGGAAGAATCTCGCAGAAGGTGTCGAGTTCGCGCACGCGACGGCCAATTAGCTGTGTGGTCTGCGAACCGAAGTCGAGAATGATAATCTTCTGTTGCATGTTTCTTTCTGTTTTGTTATTTGTTGTTAATGAATATTTCTGCCTTGTCGAGACTGTCAAGTTTGCCTACGTCGAGCAGCCTCAGGTCGTCCTTCACTATGCCTTTCACCGTCTGCGTGGCACACGCTTGAAGGTAGAAGTCGATAATGCCGAACTTCTCGTGCCACTCTTCCATAAGGGGGAACAGGCGTGGCGAGAATACGTGGATGCCGGAGAAAGCGTATTCTCGCGCAGTGGAGCGAGAAGGGCAAGGTCCCTTTGTTTCACCGGTCTTTATGTTGACCCATCCTGTGAGTTGCATCCCCGGGTCGAACATGAGATAGCGGGAGGTGTCGCGCCTGCTTACGAGCAGCGTGGCGTCGTTGTCGTGCGACTGGCTGTATAGTTCAGCGAGGTCTACATTGCTGAGTATGTCGACATTGTGGATGAGTATGGGCGACTCGTGGTCGAATAACGGTGCGGCTTTTTTTATGCCGCCTCCTGTCTCGAGGAGCATGGCGGTTTCGTCGGACACTCGGATGTCGAGCCCGAAGTTGCCGTTGGCGGAGAGATAGTCGGTTATCTGTCCTGCAAAGTGGTGGACATTGACCACGATGCGCTCAAAGCCGGCTGCCTTGAGTTTGCTGACCACATGCCAAAGCAGTGGTTGTCCTGCCACCTTGACCAGTGCCTTTGGCATGGTGTCGGTGAGTGGCTTGAGTCGTGTGCCGAGTCCTGCGGCGAATATCATTGCTTGTCGCATGTCAAAAATCTTTGTTTCAATTTTTCGCTTCCAGCTCAAAATGGAGCCCTTGTTCGCGGTGGGTGATTTCAACCCTTACGCCAAACTTCCGGTTGATGTGTTCAGCAAGGTGTTGCGCGCTATAGACGCTGCGGTGCTGGCCTCCGGTACATCCGAAACAGAACATGAGCGAGGTGAAGCCACGTTGGATGTATCTGCGGACATGAGCATCGGCAAGTTTATAGACGCTGTCGAGGAAGGTGAGAATCTCTCCGTCGTCCTCAAGGAAACGGATGACCGGCTCGTCGAGTCCTGTGAGTTTCTTGTAAGGCTCATAGCGTCCGGGATTGTGGGTGCTTCTACAGTCGAACACGTACCCTCCTCCATTGCCTGACTGGTCTTCGGGTATGCCCTTGCGATAGGAGAAGCTATAGACGCGTACGACGAGCGGTCCGTTGCCGTCGTACTTGGAGAATGTGGCAGGACCGTCCTGTGGATGTGACTTATATACGTTGTTGTCAGTCACCTTATAGCCGTCGGCGCGGTTTACGGCAGCCTGTTCTATGCGTGCAAACTGCGGCAGTTCGGTGAGCCTCCGGAGCATGTCCATCATGTAAGGATAGGGGAAGCAGTTGAGTTTCAACAGCTCACGCAGGTTTTGTATGGCAGGCGGTATGGAGTCAATGAAATGCTTTTTTTGTTCGTAGTAGCCGCGGAAGCCATAAGCTCCGAGCACCTGCATTGTACGGAACAGGACGAAGAGACTGAGCCTTTCCACGAAATGTCGCGACGACGGCACTTCAGTGTAGTTCTTCAGCGAGTTATAGTATTCATAGACCAGTTCGCGCCTCAGTTTGTTGGGATATTTTGCCGAAGCCTGCCACAGGAACGAGGCAAGGTCGTAGTAGTATGGTCCTCGCCGTCCGCCCTGAAAGTCGATGAACCATGGGTTGCCCTCGCCGTCAAGCATGACGTTGCGTGCCTGGAAGTCACGGTACATGAAGCTGTCGCACTTTTCCGCCGTGAGGTCTTTGGCAAAGAGGTGGAAGTTTGCCTCGAGCTTCAATTCGTGGAAGTCGAGGTCCGTGGGTTTGAGGAAGCAGTACTTGAAGTAGTTCAGGTCGAAGAGCACGCTGTTGGTGTCGAACTCCGGCTGTGGGTAGCAGTTGTTGAAGTCCAATCCTCTTGCCCCTCTGATCTGTACGTTTGGCAGCTCCCGTATGGTTTTCACCAATAGTTGTTTCTCACTTAGCGTGTATCGTCCTCCAGCCTCTCTTCCTCCCGCAATGGCGTCGAAAAGCGAGGTAGTCCCGAGGTCGGTCTGCAGGTAGCAAATTTCGTCGTCGCTGACCGCGAGAACCTTTGGTACGGGTAGTTTTCTTGCGCCGAAGTGATTGCATAGTGAGATGAAGGCATGATTTTCATCGCGGCTTGTTCCAATCACCCCTATGACAGTCGAACAGTCATCTGCAAGCAATCGGAAGTACTGCCTGTTGCTTCCCGCTCCTTGCAGCCTGGTGACTTCATGAGGCACTTTTCCCGCCCATTTTTTATATAGTTCAATCAGTCTTTCCATTATTGCGATATTTGGGTACAAAGGTAATATAAAAAAGAGACAATGCAAAACAAAAGTCCAAAAATCTTTGTATAAATGAAAAAATCGGCTGCCTCACGACAGCCGATTTCCAAAAAACAAACTACTTAAAAACTAATCTACTAAAACAAATCAAAAATATTTTCTACAATTATTCCTAATATTATCTATGACTGAATAATGTTTTATTCTAAATCAAGAACCTATGACGAATATTATCCTTTTTGTTGCTTTTAAAGACGTTGCAAAGTTAGTAAAAATATACGTAACTTGCAACGCTTTTTTCAAGAATATATCTCTCTTTTGCAAAATTTATCACAAATTTGCAAAATATCATCTCGTTTGCCAAGTGGAGATTACATCATTCCACCCATTCCCGGTGCGCCGCCCATTGGCATTGCAGCCTTGTCCTCAGGCTTGTCAACGATGAGACACTCTGTGGTGAGGAACATGCCAGCTATAGAAGCAGCGTTCTCAAGAGCCACGCGAGCTACCTTTGCCGGGTCGATTACTCCCGCCTTGCGCAGGTCTTCATATACATCTGTACGCGCATTGTAGCCAAAGTCGCCTTCGCCCTCTCGTACTTTCTGAACTACAACCGCACCTTCGCCGCCTGCATTGGCAACAATCTGGCGCAGAGGTTCCTCGATGGCACGCTCTACGATGTTGATACCAGTCTGTTCGTCGGCATTGTCACCCTTGAGGTCTTTGAGCGCGTCAAGAGCGCGTATATATGTAGTACCTCCACCGGCAACGACACCTTCCTCAACGGCTGCGCGTGTAGCGCAGAGAGCATCGTCAACGCGGTCCTTCTTCTCCTTCATCTCAACCTCGCTGTTGGCACCCACGTAGAGCACTGCCACACCGCCTGCGAGCTTTGCGAGACGCTCCTGCAGTTTCTCCTTGTCGTAAGAGCTTGTGGTGTTTGCCATCTCATTCTTGATCATTGCCACGCGGTCAGCGATAGCCTGCTTGTCGCCAGCTCCGTTGACGATGGTGGTATTGTCCTTGCTGACGGTCACCTTCTCGCAAGTGCCGAGCATTTCGAGAGTAGCCTGCTCAAGCTTCAAGCCTTTCTCCTCGCTGATTACGAGTCCGCCGGTCAGAGTGGCGATGTCCTCGAGCATAGCCTTGCGGCGGTCGCCGAATCCTGGAGCCTTGACAGCGCAAATCTTCAGTCCGCCACGCAGACGGTTGACGACGAGAGTGGTGAGAGCCTCTGAGTCAACATCCTCAGCGATGACGAGCATCGGGCGTCCGCTTTCTGCAGCAGGCTGGAGGATAGGCAGGAAGTCCTTGATGTTGCTGATTTTCTTGTCGTAGATGAGGATGTATGGGTTGTCCATGACACACTCCATCTTGTCGGCGTCGGTAACGAAGTAGCCACTGAGATAGCCGCGGTCGAACTGCATGCCTTCAACCACGTTGGTGTAGGTGTCGCGGCTCTTGCTTTCCTCGATGGTGATGACACCGTCCTTGCTCACCTTGCGCATTGCGTCGGCAATGAGTTTTCCGATTTCAGGGTCGTTGTTTGCAGAAACGGTAGCGACCTGCTCGATCTTGTCGTAGTTGTCGTCAACCTTCTCGGCGCTTTTCCTGATGTGGTCAACAACTGCAGCCACAGCCTTGTCGATACCGCGCTTGAGGTCCATTGGG
The DNA here is from genome assembly GCA_022771265.1 of Prevotella sp. Lineage (GTDB taxonomy): Bacteria > Bacteroidota > Bacteroidia > Bacteroidales > Bacteroidaceae > Prevotella. Next base: position 8,525 of record JALFCG010000127.1, on the reverse strand, counting down.
TTAGCGCCTGCCGTAACGTTCTTCAGACCAACGTTGACGATGCTCTGGGTGAGAATGGTGGCTGTAGTGGTACCGTCGCCTGCATCGTCGCCAGTCTTGCTTGCCACGCTCTTGACGAGCTGGGCACCTGTGTTCTCGAAGCGGTCCTCGAGCTCCACTTCCTTTGCCACGGTGACACCGTCCTTTGTGATTTGCGGTGCGCCGAACTTCTTCTCTATAATCACGTTACGTCCCTTAGGACCAAGTGTAACCTTCACTGCATTTGCCAACTGGTCAACGCCTTTCTTCAGCATTTCGCGTGCGTCAACGTCAAATTTTATATCTTTAGCCATAATATTTCAATTTTTCAATATTTCTATTTTTCAATCATTCTATTTTTCAATCATTCAACCCGCCTATGCGATTACTGCCAGCACGTCGCTTTGGCGCATCATGAGATATTTTGTTCCCTCGTATTCGAGTTCGGTGCCTGAGTATTTTCCATATAGCACTTCGTCGCCTTCCTTGAGAATCATTTCCTCGTCCTTGGTGCCGTTACCCACTGCAACGACCTTTCCGTGTAGCGGTTTCTCTTTAGCTGTGTCAGGAATGATGATTCCTCCTACTTTTTCTTCAGCTGGTGCAGGGAGTACCAATACTCTGTCTGCTAATGGTCTAATGTTCATAATGCTTTATAATAATATTAAATTAAACAATCGTTCATGGCCTGTCTGTCGGGCAATTTGTCCACGTCGGCCTTCACTTTGGGAAGTGGCTAAAAGTATGCCAAATGACGGGGACATGACATAATGTCAGTGTCATTTCCACAATTTTGTGACTTCTTGTCACCTTTATGTAAGGAAAAACAAAAAAATATTCCATTTTCCTTCTTCGTGTCATTTTTTTATCTTATCTTTGCAGAAGATAAGCTGCATCTCGGCAAAACAATCAAGCAAGCTTGTTGATTTTGCTCTCGATTTGCATTATCTTTGCACTCGGAAACCAAAAATTATTAATCTATATGGACAAAGCAAATATAAGGATGAGAGGATTCTGTCTCGTAATATTGTGTCTTGCCGTGGTGGCTAAGGCCGTAGGTATGAAAAACGTGTTCCGCTGGTACGACGGCGGACCGCACATCAGCTATTCGCTGAGCAAAGGCGTGTCGCCTGTGGTGGCAACGGCAATGCAGATGTGGGGCGAGGACATGATGGACGTGACAGGGGCAAAGCTGAAAGAGGAAGGCAGCGGAGCCACGGTGCGCATAGTGCAGATGGACAAGGACAAGGCTGCCGAAAAGGCACTCATGGCGGCTGGCATAGACGTGGAGACACTGAAGAAGCGGAAAGACGCTTTCTGCATAAAGGTGACTGGAAGACAGCTGACAGTGGCGGGTAGCAACGGGCGTGGCACTGCATACGGAATACTCGAACTGTCGCGCATGGCTGGTGTGTCGCCGTGGAAATGGTGGGCTGACGAGATGCCGGAGAAAAGGGCGACACTGGAGATTCCTGCCGACTTCCACACGATGCAGAGCCCTTCGGTGGAATACCGCGGCATTTTTATAAACGACGAGGACTGGACCACACTGCCATGGAGCTGGCGGACTTTTTCTCCTGCCAAACCGGGACTGATAAGCGCGGCGACATACAAACAGGTGTTTAAACTGCTGATGCGACTGAGGGCAAACGCCATCTGGCCTGCCATGCACCCAACGACAACTCCTTTCTTTATGGTGGAAGGAGCGAAGGAGGCGGCAGACTCCTGCGGCATAGTGATAGGCACGTCGCACTGCGAGCCGATGATGCGCAACAACGTGGGGGAATGGGACGCCAAGGTGCGTGGAGCCTACAACTATATTATAAATAAGGAGGGCGTGAAGAACTACTGGACCGAACGGCTGAAGGAGGCGGGCAGGTATGAGAACATCTACACAATAGGTATGCGTGGCATTCACGACGGAGCAATGGAGGGAGTGGGCAAGAGCCTCGACGACCAGACCGCAGCACTGCAGCAGGTGATTGACGACCAGAGGGCGATGCTTGGAAAATATGTAAACAAAAATGTGGAGCGGATTCCACAGCAGTTTGTACCATACAAAGAGGTGCTACAGGTGATGGAAAACGGGCTTGTGGTGCCCGACGACGTGATGCTGACATGGTGCGACGACAACTACGGCTACATGACACGCCTGAGCGACTCGCTGCAGCAGAAACGGAAAGGCGGGGCAGGAGTTTATTACCATCTGAGCTACTGGGGCAGGCCTCACGACTACCTGTGGCTCTCGACAACGCAGCCGGGACTCATCTACAACGAGATGCGCGAGGCTTACGACCACAACGCACGAAGGTTGTGGATTGCCAATGTACACGAACTGAAGACCGCCGCCTACGACCTTGAACTGTTTCTCGACATGGCTTGGAACATCAATGCCGTAGGGCCTAATACCATTTTCAACCATCAGCTTCAGTGGCTCTGCCGTGAGTTCGGCCAGCAGACGGGAGAGCGTCTGCTGCCTGTGATGCGGGAGTTTTACCGACTGACTGCCATACGCAAGCCGGAGTTTATGGGATGGACGCAGGTGGAGCTTGACAAGAAGAAATACAAATGGGGTTGGTCGGACGTAAGAGACACGGAGTTCAACCTCACAGCCTTCGGTGGTGAGCTCGACCGCTACCTAACCGACTGGCGCAGGGTGACCGACGCGCTGGGAGAGGCGGAAAAGACTCTGCCTGAAAATCGCCGTGCAGCGTTCTTCTCCCACGTGAAATATCCTGTTTTGTCGGCAGCTGCCATGAGTCGCAAGATGCTTGAGGCGCAAAGGGCGAGAAACATTGCAAAGGCAAAAAGCGATGTGGGGCGCTGGCAACAAGACGAAGAGCTGATGACGGCTTGCGCCAAGAGTCAGGCTGCCTACCAAGAGATACGCGACCTCACCGCCTACTACAACAACCTGCTGGCTGACGGCAAATGGCGACACCTCATCGTTGACAACCCACGCGGCCTTTACGTCTACTATGCCCCGAAACTGCCGATGATGGTGACCGACGAGGAAGTGAAAAAATTCAATAAACTGTCGGACAAGGATGTGGATGAAATAGGCGACGACGGAAGCTTCGTTGCCCGCAACGCCTGTCAGTGGGACAAGGCCGACAAGGGAGCGGTTTGCATACAGTCGTTAGGACACTCGATGAACGCCGTGCGCCTGCCCAAGGGGAAGACACTCTCCTACTCTTTCGACTGCAAGAAAGAAGGCGAAGCCCTTCTACGCCTGGCTCTCATTCCCACGCAGCCCAACGACAAAGGCGACCTGCGTTTCTCGGTGAGCATCGACGGCGGTGAACCTAAGACATTCAGTCTCAAGGAGCCTTTCCGTTCTGAACGTTGGAAACTGAACGTACTGCGCCAACAGGCATTGCGTGAACTTCCCGTCAGCATTACGAAAGGCAAGCACACGCTGACCATCAAGGCATTGGACAACCACATTGTACTCGACCAATGGATGATCGACTTCGACACGACCCGCAAGTTCTATGTATTTCCGATAAAGCCAACTTATTAATCTGTAGTCGTCAACCCATCAATAATACAATCGGCGAGTGAGATATTGGGAACGTGGATTTCCGAGCAGTCGAGAGCTTTGGCAATATTGAGGAATATCTCGGAGGCTGGAATGATCACGTCAGCACGGTCAGGCTTCAGACTATAGAGGTTTATTCGCTCCTCGATAGTGAGCGGCTTGAGTTCGTCGTGTATTTGTTGCAGATTGTGTACGGGCAGTATGTTGTGACGGCTTTTCTTCGACTTCTCGTGAAACATGCGCGAGAGCTTGTTGATATTTCCGCCCGAGCCGATGATGACGATGCCGGGATATTGTTCGGCATAAGCCTTAAGGTCGCGCGTCATAGTCTCGACGCTGTCGGGACTTACGGCTCCGCTGAGCAGACGGATGGTACCTATATTATACGAGCAGCTGCCAACTAGTTGTCCGTTACTGAGAAGCGATATTTCCGTGCTTCCTCCGCCCACATCCACGTAGGCATAGTTACCACTTACCGACTCAGCCGACTCGATGGCATTGTTGTACAGCAGCCTTGCTTCCTCCCCGCCTTCGAGAATCTCTATCTCTATGCCTGTCTCCTTGCGAATCTTTTTCAGAATCTTTTCGCCGTTGCGTGCGTCGCGCATGGCAGAGGTGGCGCAAGCCCGATATTTATAAACGTTAAAAAGCTTCATCAGTTGTTTGTAGCTTTTTATCATGTGCATCATCATGCGTTGTCGCTCGTCGCTAATCTCACCGAGAGTGAACACGTCCTTGCCCAGTCGCAAGGGAATGCGAAGGAAGAGCACCTTGCTGAACTCCATGTTTCCCATAGAGTCTTCCTTCACGTTTTTTATCAACAGTCGTGCTCCGTTAGAGCCGATGTCTATAGCAGCATAATTATTGTTTTCCATTTACTTTTTATTTAATGTCATTGCTTTCCTCCTTGTAAATCTCTTCCTGCGACCTGAACCTCTCGCCTTCGGGCAGGACGTTGATGCCTCGGCCGTCGATGATGCGGGCGTTCGTGGTGTCGCGCAGACCATATTCCACTGTTCGCAAGAGGTTGGCCTTAAGGTCCTCGTCGTAAACGGGAGTGAGCACTTCTATGCGGTTAATAAGGTTACGGGGCATCCAGTCAGCCGAACCGAGATAGTAACGTGGCAGTCCGCCGTTGGCAAAGATGAGGATGCGCGAGTGTTCGAGATAAGTGTCGATGATGCCGCGGGCGGTGATGTTTTCGCTGATGCCAGGCAGTCCGGGCACGAGCGAGCAGTTGCCTCTCACCAGCAGGTCAATCTTCACTCCAGCCTGCGATGCCTCATAGAGTTTCTCCACGATGTCCTCATCGGTGATATGGTTTATCTTCACCTTTATCCATGCCTCGTGTCCCTCCTTGGCGTTATGAATCTCCTCGCCTATGAGTCTCAGCAGTTTCGGTTTCATCTCGTTGGGCGAGACGAGCAGTTCGCGGAACTTAACCGGCTTGAATGGTTTATTGATAAACTCAAACACCTTTTTCACCTCTCTTACTATCTGTGGGCGTGCCGTCATCATCATATAGTCGGTATAAACCTTTGCGTTGCCCTCGTGCAGGTTTCCTGTTCCTATACATGCGATGTCGCCTTTCTTACATGTGATATAAACCAGTTTGGAGTGAATCTTCAGTCCTTCCACACCGAACACCACTTCCACTCCCGCCTCCTGAAGTCGTTTGCTCCATTTGATGTTGCTTTCCTCGTCGAATCGTGCGAGCAGTTCGATTACCACTGTCACCTTCTTTCCGTTGCGTGCCGCGCAGATAAGCGCCTTCACCACCTTCGACGCCTTTGCCAGTCGGTAGAGAGTGACGTTGATAGCCTTCACGTCGTCGCTCAGTGCCGCCTCGCGAAGTACACGAATGAAGCTGTTGAACGAGTGGTAAGGCACGTGGATGAAGCGGTCTTTCTGTCTTATGGCGTCGAGAATGCTCCGGCATGACTCCAGTTCCGGCTTAAGTATCGGTGTCCATTTTGGATATTTCAGGTCGGCCCGTCCGCAGTCGGGAAATGCCATAAGGTCTTTATGGTTTTGGTATCTTCCCCCGCTGACTATGGTGTCGAGCGCGTCGATGTTGAGTCGTTCCATGATGCGTTTGAGCAGTTCTTTCGGCATGTCATCGTCGTATATCACTCGGATGGGTTCACCGCTTTTCCTGCTTTTCACGCCTTTTGCCACCTTCTGCATCATTCCACTGCCGAGGTCGTTGTCCATTTCCATTTCTGCGTCTTTTGTAAACTTAAACGAGTAAGCCTCGTAAGTGCAGTTGTCGCTGCCCACAAAAATCATTGGCAAACAGAATCTTATCACGTCGTCGAGAAACATGATGTTTTCCTTGTCGTCGCTCTTGGGCAGCCTGACGAATCGTCCCACCTCCTTGTCGGGCATGGCTATGAGGGCGTAGTTGGTCTTAGGCTTTTTCTTTCCTTCAATCCATTCCATTTGTTTTACGGCGAGGAAGATGCCGTCGTCCACAGTTGTTCCAATCTCTTTCACTTGCGACAGCCATACGGGATTGGTGGAACCGTTGAGTTTGTCGAGATAGAACCGGCGTATGAACTCCTGCTGTTCGTCGTTGAGCTGGTGTTCATGCACCAGTTTTATGCCCTGTCGTTCCAGTTCGTCAGTTATGTCGTTGACAGCCTTCTCAAACTCCTTGTTGTAGCAGGAGTTGAGATGGTTAATGTCCTTTATGGTGCGTTTAGCCCGTTCGCGGTCGTTTTTTATGTTTTTGTCCTTCGACTGCGCAATGCGGTTGAGCGATGCCATTCTCACGCGGAAAAACTCGTCGAGATTGTTTGAGTAGATGCCGAGAAATGTCATTCGTTCAAGCACGGGGATGTCCTCTTTCTTCGCTTCCTGTAGTATTCGGTGGTTGAAATACATCCAACTGAGGTCTCTTTCCACGAAAGCCCCTTTGATTTTGTTTGTTTCTTTTTCCATACAATAATCTGTTTGTTTTCTTTCTGAGTGCAAAATTATTTAATCTTTACTACAATTGTGTTACAGAAAGATTAAGATAGTGTGAAAAAGAAAGTTGACGAGTTGATAACTTGTCAACTCGTCAACAACAAGTGTCAACAGTTCGAGATATTTAATACTTTGCGTTCTGCGGGTCGAAGTTTGTCCATCCCTCGAGCCAGTTGTCGGTGGCGTTGAATGCTCCAACGTAGCTCACCTTGTCGAGCCATGCTGACGTTTCGCCAGCGAATGAAGCAAGTGAGAGAAGAGGGCTGGTGGACGATGGCATGAAAGGCGAGCCAACGTTTGAAGCATCAGTGAGGGCGAGTGCGGCAATGTCGTCGTAAGCTTTGTTATTAAGTGCCTCCTGGAAGAAGAAGGTGTTGGAATACGACTTCTGCGAGCCATCGATGACAGCCATGTTGACAGCGTCGTAGAGCACGTCATCGTAAATCTTGTTGGCGTCGGAGCCGATGATGTCCATGCCGGCGAGCACGTTATTGTGGAAACGTATTGTGCCTGCCTTGGCCTGAGCCGGAGTGTCACCTTTCTCGCCGTCGATAATGAGACCGATGGGCCATCCTAAAGCCACGGAGTTGATGATGTTAAGGCGTGAGCTTCGTCGTATCTGCATAGCCGACTGGAACTTGCCGAGTGCCGAGCCGTTGTTAGGGTTCATCGTTCCGCCGGTGATGAAGTCGGTGGTGTTTTCAAACTTCACTCCCGTCTGTGCCTTTGGTCCGACGATGGTGATATTGCTGAATGTGGCAGTGGTGTAAGGCGACACGTCTGAACCGCTGGCGTTGTTATCGCTCTCGAATCCGTTGCTCTGCGACTTGTCGGCAATCTTCGCGTTACGAACTACGAGTCCGTACTGTACTGCGCCAGAGAAACCGTTGTCGGTGTCGAAGTCGTCGTCCCATCCGTGGTATGCCACGAGATACTTACAGTTTACGGTGCCGCCAAACCACTCGTAAGAGTCGTCGTTGGAGTATGACACCTGCACATGGTCAATCTGTGTGCCGCTGCCCACCGAGCCGAGTGTCAGTCCGTTGATTTCCTGGTCGGTCTGGAACGGATATCCGGCGAATTCAATTCTCACATAGCTCAGTACACCTGAGTTGTCAGCATCGTCGTTGCCGCCGTGCTTTGTGCGCGGTCCGCCTTCAATCTGCATCTCTGTCTGGTTGTTGCGCGCCTTGCCACAGATGATTATTCCTCCCCAGTCGCCAGGTTTGCGACTTCCTGCTGCCTCTTCCGAAGTGAACACGATAGGTTCAGTTGCCGTACCTTGGGCTATAAGTTTTCCGCCTCGTTCGCAGATGAGCGATGCCTTGGTCTGCTTGTCGCCCTTGATTATTGTGCCTGGTTCGATGGTGAGTTCAGCACCGTTGGCTATATAAATCCATCCCTTCAGCAGGTATGTTCCTTTCTTAATGGTTTGTTTTCCTGTGAATACAAATTCAGCGTCGCCGTTTCCAATCTGTGTACCTTCTGCGTTCTCGCTGTTGTCAGTCACGCTGAAGAGCAGGTGGTCGCAAGCCTTCAGTCCGCCGTCGGTGCTCCATGTGTATTTCACCTCAGGCACTTCGGGTTCCACGGGAGTCTGTCCCGGTTCGTCGTTGTCACTGCTGCATGCCGTCATGCAGGTTGCAAGCGCGATGATGCTTGCCATTCCTAAATACTTTACTGTTTTCATCTTTATACGTATAGTTAAAAAAAAATGAGAAATATCTTTTATGCCTTTTCCCCTTCGTCAGAAGGTAATGGTTCCAGTCACTCCTATGTTTCTTCCCGGCTTGTACTGTCGTGTTATCTGTTCCACCTCACGAGTCTGTCCATCCTTTGTCTTAGCCTCGGCAAACTGCTTGTAGCTCACTTTCTGTGCGAGCAGGTCGCGGATGTTGGCTTTCAGTTCAAAGTGTTTGCCAAACTTTTTCGATATGGTGAAGTCTATCACGTCGCGCGGCATTTCGTAAGAGTCTGGCACGCGGGCGTTGTCTTC
>JALFCG010000049.1 GCA_022771265.1 Prevotella sp. | reverse complement strand
AGTATAAATGCGGCATCGTTCCACTAAACTCGACTTAGGGGGACTTCCTGAAAACTTTTGATTGCGATGACTGCTTAAAAAAGCTATGGCAGTAACTTACGCTGAGACGTGTGCTCTTCAACTAAATTGCAGAAGAACCTTTTTGATAAACATTTTGCTGTTTTGACAAATTGTTTTTTCCGTTTTGACATTCCTGTTTCCCTTTTTTCCATTAACTTTGCAGCGTTTTTGAAAATAACTAAAATAATAATGATATGAACTTGATTAGAACCATTAGTATTCTTTACCTCCTCCTATTCTTCACTGGGGAGAGTGAGTTGTATGCTTGGACTTATCCCACCTCTAAGCCGTCATACCCTTTTACCAGCGGCGACGGCTCATACTCCAATCCGTACGAGATAAGGAACGCCGATGACCTTGCCAACCTTGCCTATATGGTACGCGAGGAAGGGGAGGACTACTCGGGCAAGCACTTCGTGATGACCAATGACATCACCCTCAACGAAAACCTGGTCAATGCCGACTGTACAGACCGCAACACAGGCGACAACTTCAAGGTATGGACTCCCATAGGCAATGGGAGCGGTAAAAAATTCAAGGGCGACTTCAACGGCAATAGCCATACCATCTCCGGACTATTTATCGAAGCCAATGACTATTACAATGGTCTGTTCGGCGTGGTTGACGAGGGCACAATACGCAACCTCACCATTGCCGACAGCTATATGTGCGCATCCTACCCCTTCGGTTCCAACTTTTATGGATTTATTGCCGGCCAGACATCCAACGCCACCCTCCTGAACTGTCACGTCAAGAACTCGTGCGTCAAGAACATCGACAACGACTCACGGAAGAAGTTAGTTATTGGCGGCCTGGTAGGCGGCAGCTTGGAAGAAGATGTTTTCAGCAAATGTTCGTTCAACGGCAACTTCGTCCTACGTTCCTTCTACAAAGAACCCTTAGTCTATGCAGGCGGAATATTAGGATATGGAAACACAAATCGTAATTACTCCAGTAAAGTCAAGCTCTATTCCTGCTCTACCAAAGGTAAGTTCATGGTTACAGGCTCTCCCGCCATCGGCGTCTATGGTATAGGAGTACATATAGGGGAAGCATACGGCTGTGTGGCTGGCATGGACTTCGACATACAGACACACGGCGAATACTATACCGGGGAATATCGTAATCCCCTTGACGTGGCCAGCTTTTCTTATTCAGCAGGACCATGCACACTGTGCACTACATACGGAACCATCAAGGTAGGTGAGCCTGACAACCCGGTACGTGTGCAACCCTTGGGGGCGCGAAGGAGTGAGTTTTTTAACATACGTATAGGAACCTTCAGCTCTGTAGGAAGATTATATGAAAATGATGAAGACAAGAAAGACCAGTGCGCTGCATATACCAATGTGGAACTGTATCTTCATGACGACAGCAAAGGCAATGCCTTCATCACCTCTTTTGGACTGGCGTATATAACAAGTAAAAATAGCTATCAGATATTAAAGCTGCAAAACTGTATTGTGGCAGGCAACCACCATATTGAGAGCAAGACCGCTATACGTTACAACCCAGTACTCCTATTTGACTATGATGATGCGAATTCATCTAAAGATTTTGACGAAGCCTGGGAAATGGCAAAAGGAGCAAAATACTGTACCTACGTAAACAAAAATAAGGACGAGGGTTTCTATTTCTCGGAATACGAAGATAAAAAATTCGAGTCAATCACCCCCGAAGAGCTGAAAGGAGATCAGCTTCTCGCCGCGCTGAACGCTCTGAACAATGGCGGCAACCAGTGGGGCAGGATAACCACTGAGGGCGACCCTAAAAAAGACTACCCCATGCCCGTCATCTGCGGCGGCAGCCCATTTTATAACGGAGATGGAAGTGAGGGAAATCCGTACGTAATAAATACGGAGAGTGAACTCAACAAACTGAAGGAAGCTGTCAATAATGTCACAGATTTTAGCGGTAAGTATATACAGTTAGGCTCCGACATCTATATAACCGGCACTTTGGACGAGAGCATCGGTAATGTTAGTGAAAAGCCTTTCAAGGGTCATTTTGATGGCAACGGTCATGCCATCATAGGCCTGCGCAAAAGCCTCTTCGGATATATGTACGGTAAGGTGAAGAACCTTGCCCTCGTTGACTGCAACATTTGGGAGACAAATTATGCCACGGCACTCGCAAGGCAAGTAGGAGACGAGAGCAATAAGGCAGAGGTGAGCAACTGCTATGTGTCGGGCATTATAGCCTCAAGTAAGACTTGGGATAGCCAAGGTTATGCGTCAGTCTTCGGCTTCCAGGTCATTAATGGCTCTTCCATCCACGACTGCTATTTCAAGGGAAGGTTTGTCATCAAGGCAACGACAGCGACAATGCATGACAAATATAATGTGGCTGGAATTGCTTTTTATAATGGCAATTCTTCAGTAACAACATCAGGAACAACGCCTCAAGGCATATACAACTGTTATGCTTCGTTTGATGTCAAAGTGGAGTCTAATTCAACGTGGTTTCCTTCTTGTGATAATTATGGCATCTGCTATAATGACGCGAATGAAAACGGCTTAAGCGATTGCTATTTCGTATCTTCAGCTTCTATTGCGAGTTATAATAGCAATATGAAGTTGAGTTCTGAGTCGGAATTGAACGGTAAGTTCAATGGCAAGACAGGCTGGCTGCAAGGTGTCTATCGTCCATTGCTTGTTTCCGCCAAGCACTATAAGGCGAAGTCGCCGGAAGGAGCGGATGCCTATTTCGACGCCATCCCCGAAGCAAACCCGAAGAAGAACTATTTCTACAACATCAGCATTGATGATCCTTATTCCGACGTGTCGCTGTGGCAGCTGCCAAACATGGCGGTATATGTGCCGAACGAGAAGAAGGACTATATCACCAATGGCTATCTCGACCAGTCGGCTGACT
>JALFCG010000104.1 GCA_022771265.1 Prevotella sp. | reverse complement strand
TGATAATGGAGACGACCGTAGAGGACAGAAATTGCTGATGGTTCAGGAGAACAAGGACATTGAGATTAAGTTTGACCAAGAGATTAAGGGCTTCTATGTAGAGACAGACTATCGCTTCAGGGAGCGCAACTCTAATCCTTCAGAGATTGTGGCTTGGAACTCTTATACTTATGACAAGGTTGGTAAGTATGACGTGAACGGCAACTGCATCCAGAAGGCTACTATGATTGAGGGTAATAAGGGTACTATCAAGATTACGAATGTTGGCGACGGTAAGTATGACGTTATCGGTTTCCGTATTTTCGCTGTCAACCTCGACGGTACACTGCTTGACCCGGATGGTATCGCATTCTACGTTGGTGTTGGTGACGAGGTTGCAACTGATACTTACAATGCTGTTGTTGACCTGCAGGATGGCAACAATGTAGCTTGGGTTCCTGTAACTGGTTTCTTGAAGGGTGTTGCATACAGCGGTTGGACTCCAGATGGTGATAATCCAATGTATGATACAGACGGTAAATCTACATCTACAAAATCAAGTCTGGCTCTGACTGTTGAATATTATAAGGCAGACAAGACAACACAAGTGACAACCCCTGGAACAAACGGAAACGAAATCGCATGGATGAAAGTCATAATGAATACTCCTGCAGATTACATCGACGGCGCTACATACAAGCAGACAATGAAGATGACAAAGACAGAGGGTACTGAGTTTTATGACCAGAAGGTTATCACTCTGAATGTTACAAAGAAGATGCCTGAGACCTTCCCAAGCAAATTCGGATTCCTCGCAGGTCAGCCTAACGTAGATGGCGTATTTGATGCATATATTGTTCCTGGAACAGCACCTGCAACCGACCTTACAACAAGCTACGCTCTTAAGGGTCAGACCAGTGGTTATTACGCTCTGTCTAATGTGTTCAACATTCCTGCTGCAACCTATGGTACATACTCATTCGCTGTAAAGGGTGCCGCAAAAGGTGGACCACAAAATATAGATGGTGGTGCAGATATTACTACCTTTGATGCAACTAAGGGATACTCATTCACAGTAGAAAGCAAGTATATTAAGAACAATACGACTTATCCAATTACAGCCAACTTCAATTATACTGGTATTTCTACTAAGTGGGATGCTACTGCACGTAAGTGGAAGACAGGTAAGGACTATCCTGTAGCTTATACCGGCAACCTCGGCATTACAATGAAGTGCTGGCACTCAGCCAACGCACTTGCTTGGAGCACTGTTCCTTCTATCAAGTGGGTTGCTGACCCAACGACAACAGGTGTTATTAACTACGTTGACCTCCGCACATTGAAGGTAACAAACAGCTATGACAATGCATTCTTCGGCGGTACATTTGCCAAGTTGCTTGACAATGGTTGGTTGTCTGATGGTACAGCAACAGCTGCTCCTACTATTGTGAGCGCTACATTGAAATCTGGTGATACTGAATACTTCACAGTTAAAGTGGGCAAATACGATTTCAATACAGGAAAGAAAGACTCTGAGGGAAATGCTCTTCCAGCAGACTATGCTACTTGCCTTATCTTCACTCAGAAGCAGAACACATCTAAACCAAACGTTCATGATGAGACTCTGACCATCACGACAAAGGATGCATACGGTCATGAGGTGACAAACACCATCACTGTACAGGTTGCTCCTGTAGAGTAAGATGAATGACATGAAGAATCAGCGCTGCTGACTTCAAAACTAGTACATAGGGGATGCTCATGACGAGTGTCCCCTTTATGATAAAATGGAAATAAAAGAATGAAAAAGTTTTTATCGGTTGTTTTATGCGTATTGTCGGTTGTTGCCATGCTTTCATCCTGCGAGAAGAAGATTCAGAAGTGTCGTGTTGCCGTAAAGAGTCTTAACGACAGCGTCATGGTGGCAAAGCTTGACAAATACGACATAGAGTTCAACACCGTGCAGGCACGTTTCTTAAATGGGGTAATAATGGCGGGTGACTCTGCTGAAGTCGATTATGTAGGCGACCTACGAGAGAAGAAGGCAGTGGCAGTCATCGTTTCTCTCATTCCTCCCAAGCCACATTACATCAAATCCGGCTATGACCCGAGCAAAAAGCTTGAGATGTCGCCAATGAGTGAGAACGAGGAGAAAGAAATGGATGCTTTCATCGAAAGAGCCAAGAAACATGGTCATTGAGCGATATAACAAATTATCCAAGACATAAGCAGGAGTTCGTCTCCTACCTATGATATTAACTGTTCGTTAGGGGCGTTCCATCCGGACGCCCCTTTTACATAAGACTAATAGACATGAAAATAAATTTATTTGAGAAAACAGTAACACTTAAAAACTGTAATGAGAGACAAAGAATGAACTTGGTGAGGCTGGTAGACTCGCTAAAGTCAAATCCTGATATTGCGTTTACATATCGGGGAGAAAATTCCGATGTACTTGAAAGACATTATGGAAGTACCGATATTAAAGAACATACCGATAATTTATTCTTGATAGGAGAAAAGGGCAAAAATCTATATAACGATTCTTTTAACAATGATGGATTGCCTTCTTTTGAAAATACGAATTACGAAGGTTTCAAAAATGTTTGTAATTATTTGTAGGAATCTTTGGATGGAGATGGAGGTATAGAAGAATTTAAAAGTAAAAACCATTCTCTGATTGAACTCGTGAGTGATGAGAAAAAGACAAAGGAATATTTTGATGAACGCTATTCAGAATTATCTGAAGATGAAAAGAAGGAGGTTAATGCTTTACTCCTTACTATTGCACACACAATAGGTGCGGAATGCAACAAGAAACATTCTTTATTTCTTTCGACAACAACAGATTTTGAAGTTGCCGAGAATCTTGCAAAAGACATTATCTTTTATTGTTGGTTACCAAAAAGAAACAGTCCTGTTTCAAAAACTTATATTGTCGTGAAAGGTATCAGTGAGAAACTAAAGAAATATGGTGTTGTTGTGGAAGGTCAGTGCTATCCTAATGAATGCGAGATAAGTCTTTTGTATGGCATTATACCCCATTTCCTGATAGGCATTCTTAACACTAATAATGATGAGTTTTGGCCTAATCCTGCAATCCAAGGGATAGAAGAAAACGGTGGAGTTCTGGTAAATGAGAAAGGGGAATCAGTTTGGTCGCATGGATTATTCATTAACCAATCAGATTTTATTGGTCGAATAAAGAAAACGAAGATAAATAAGTTTGCGCATTTGGTTTGCGGCTATAAATATCCTGATTTGAATGATGTAGAAAGGACAGAAAGCGAGAGAGTACCAGAAACAAAATCTTGATTGATGTGGTTGTAGCGCAGTAATGCTTTCATGTCCTGAAGATGTTTAGAACCTGTTCCCAACTGAGCAGATTTTGTTGGCCAACTGACGCGCAAAATTACCATTGAATCTGAACGCTCATCCACCGTCATTCCTTAATGGCATAATAGCTGGCATTAATGGCATTCCGAAGGCATCCCGAGCCCCCCGAAGGATTAAGAGATACAAAGAGGCGAATCGGCACACCTTATATAATATAATAAGGTGTGCCGATAACTATTTCAAGATTTTCTTAATGGCATAATAGCTGGCATAATGGCATGAAGGCGTGTGCTTTGGCAATAAAATGTTTACAGAGCACGCACTGACATTCCGAAGGCATTCCGAGACCATCCCGAAGGCCTATGAGAACAAAAAAGTTGAATCGGCACACCCTATATATATTTAAGGTGTGCCGATTCTTATGGTTTACAACGTGGTGATTTCGTCTGTTGACAATCCCGTAGCTGTGGCTATTGTTTCTATAGGGACACCAAGGCTTTTGAGATTCCTCGCGCTTTCAATCTTCTCAAGCTTTTTGCCTTTCTCCAGTCCGATAGCCTCGCCTTCTTCACGTCCTTTTGCCAATCCCTTTGCCATCCCTTTCCTTATGCCTTTCTCTTCAGCGTAGTCTATGCAGTTTCTCAGGTCACGGAAGGACTTGAGGCTGTCCTCGTATTCGTATCTTTCGGCGGGATTAAGCCTCGCAATCTCTGCAAGTTTGAAAAGGCGGTCAAAAATCTTGTCGCGGAGGGTGGCGGGACGGTTCTCAAGGCGGGAGAGGTTCTTCAGGACGAAGAGCCACTTGTCGTACATCGTCTTGAGCTCATCGACCGACTTGTCGAACTTCGCTATCTCTATGTATATGAACTCGAGCTTGTCGTAGAACACGCGATGCGTCGAGGTGTCGCAGAGTTTAACGCGGTGGCGTATCTTGCTGGAGTCGAAGGCAGCCTCGTGCATGTCGTAGTTCAGGATGGCAACCGTATAGACAGGGCTGAGATGATAGTCCCACTTCTGTTCCTTGGGCGCCTGCTCGCGGATGGGGAACGTGGAGTAGAACAGCGAGCGGTCCTTGAAGTATTTCTGCGAGGCGTTCTGCATCTCGACGATGAACTTCTCGCCGTCGGCATCCTCGCAATAAACGTCGAAGATTGCCTTGCGCTCGACATACACGTCGCCGACGTGTTCCTGATTGCCATACTTCAGGTCCTTAATCACCTTCCTTCCGTTGAAGAGGCAATTAAGGAAATTAATCAGCAGCTCCTTGTTGGGGGCGGTGCCGAAAATGCGCATGAAACCGAAGTCGGTCAGAAGGCTGATGTATCTGTCTTCGCTGTTGCTCATGTCCATAAACGTTGATTAACGCGGCAAATTTACGAATAATTCCACACAACGCCAAACTTTTCTCCTTTTTTCTATCATTTTTCCTGTCATGTATAATAAAAAAGGGAATGCGACGTGCAAGCTAAGATTGTTGTTGGTACACATTATTATATTATCAGTGCGGTAACCTGTTCCCCCTCTAAGATAGAGGGGGTGGCACGAAGTGACGGGGGCGTATGACCTTCCAGCACAAGCTTTCAGCAAAAGCATTTATCAGGAAACGAGTGCTGACGTTTTCATACTCCCTCCCCCCTTCGGGGGACTCCCCCTATCTTAGGGGGAGAGCTGAATTACTGGCATGCAGTGGGTTTGCTCTGATAATATCATATCGTAAAGCTATACTAAAGGGAGGAAAGTTCAGCTATATTATATATAAGATGTGCCTATTCTTATGGTTTATAACGTGGTGATTTCGTCTGTTGACAATCCTGTAGCTGTGGCTATTGTTTCTATAGGGACACCAAGTCGCTTAAGGTTCCGTGCAGTTTCAATCTTCTCAAGCTTCTTGCCTTTCTCCAGTCCGATAGCCTCGCCTTTTTCCAAACCAATAGCCTCGCCTTCAGCACGTCCTTCAGCACGTCCTTTCATCATCCCGTCGTCAAAACTTGTGTTTAGGGCGTTTTTCTGATACCAGATGTTGTCCATGTGGCGCAAGTAGGCTTGGCGGTCAACATCGGACATCTTGTCGAGGTTAAGACACTCGCGGGCTTCAACCAAGCCGGGGACTTTCGTGTCGGCGGATATCTCGCCGGTCTTCAGAAAAGCTATCCATTCGTCCAAAGGGGTCTTGGCTACACGGTCGAAGTTGTTCACCTTCAACAGATAATACTCCGGGAACAGGTCGCCTGCCTCCTTCCTTCCGTTGGTGTCGTCAACAATGCCGAAGAACGCCTCCTGCTGGCGCTTCGACAATCGCAGCACGTCGTTACTGTCGTGGAGACCACGGAACACCGTCTTGCCATGATAGACATAGTCCGTACCCTGACCGATGGAGAAATACACAATGTTGACCGAATAGACCTTGCGCACCTTGCCGTAGTCGTCGCCTATCTTAATGTAGTCGGTAATCACCTTCGACACACCATAGAGCATGCGGTGGAAATAGGTCAGCTCGCGACTGTTCTGTATCTCGATTATGACGAGTTCGCCACGGTCGCTCTCCACAAGCATGTCAACGCGGTTGAACTTGTCAGTCTCGTCGGTCTGGTTTCCCTCGCTCTCAAGGAAGCGCACGATGGTGAACCTCTCGCCAAGGAGAGAGGTCATCAGTCCTTCCAGCACGGCGTGGTTTGCCTTGTCGCGAAGAAGGCGCTTCATTGCCCAGTCAAATCGTACATAGTTTGCCATATCACTAATATTTTCTGCAAAAATACGACTTTTCCTCCTAACCGCCAAACGTTTCACCACTTTTTTGCACAACTCAATCTATCTTCCCTATCCTTACACCAACAGAATGGGGCAATCAGTTGCAAACTGAATAGGGCAATCAGTTGCAAACTGAATAGGGCAATCAGTTGCAAACTGAACAGGGCAATCAGTTGCAAACTGAATAGGGCAATCAGTTGCAAACTGAATAGGGCAATCAGTTGCAAACTGAACAGGGCAATCAGTTGCAAACTGAATAGGGCAATCAGATGCAAACTGAATAGGGCAATCAGTTGACAACTGAATAGGGCAATCAGTTGCAAACTGAATGGGGCAATCAGTTGACAACTGAATGGGGCATCCCACTCCTTCATGCCATTAATGCCAGCTATTATGCCATTAAGAAAATCTAGAATATGCAAAGACGGGGACGGCCATCACTGGGCATCCCCGTCAGAACAGTTATATTAAATAGGCAGGAGACTGTGCTCCTGTGTTTTCGTTTGTAAGGCACGGGTTAATGGCCGTGCTTCTTCGCTTCCTTGACAAAGGCGTCAAGTTGTTCTTTTTCTCCTTCCGACATCGGGGCTGTCTTCAACTCCTTTGCTGGGTCATATCCTGGCTTTATGTAGTGCGGCTTGGGTGGTATCAAGTTCACCATCATTGCCTTCACTTCCTTCTTGCGCAGGTCGCCAACGTAATTGAACACGGCTGAGTCGCCAAGGAGGACTGCACCGTTAAGGAAACTGGCATCGCGAGTGTCGAAAAGTATTTCATACTTGTCAACGGTAGCCACTATCGTAGTGTCGGTCATTCGTTTCACCTTTCCGTGGCATGTCTGCATCTTCTCTTGGCATGAGGCGAAGAGGGAGAGGACGATAGCCAGTGACAATAAATTGAATATCTTTTTCATTTCTGTCCTTTTATTTAAAAAGAGGGACGCTCACTTTTGAACGTCCCTCCATTTTTTATTTATCTACACTATCTTTATCGAATTAAAGATTAGTGCTTCTTTGCTGCTGTAGCAGTGTTTGGCTTCTTAACCTTCACGTCAGTAGAGATGTTATACTCGTGACCGTAAGCGTCAACCACTGTGATTACCAGCTGCTCTACGTGGTCAGCCACTGGAGCTGCGTCAACCTGAACTGAAGCCTGAGTGAAGGTAATTACTCCGGTTGTGCTATTAACTGAAGGAACGAAGTACGGGTTCGTCTGCTTTGTACCTGTTGTTGGGTCGGTGTAGTACATTGCAACGCCGTTAATCTTCAACCACTTGTTGGTAACAACCAGTTTCTCCAAGTCGCCTCCGAAGAAGTCGTTGTTGTAGCTGTTCTTAGCAACGATGTTCTTGAGTTTAGAGGTGTATGGACCTCCGTCCGGATTCTGCGTTGTGATTGTAGATGGATCGATACCATCAACAGTCCACATTGGCTCTGGCTGCAAACTCTTCTTATCAGCACCTACACCCCAAGCGTATGTCTCAGCATCGTGCCAGCAAGCATAAACGATAGTGAGGTTCTTGTCGTAAGTCACTGGATAAGCGACACCGACTTTCCAGGTGTTACCATCCTTGTATGTAGAGACACCCTGATAGAGGTATGATGCCTCAACTGCGCACTCTACGTGATCCTTGATGAATGCGTCGTTCTTAACCTCGAATTCATACTTGAATGGAGAACTCGTAACTCCGTCTTTATTTGTAACTGTAATATTTGTGAAGCTATCGCCATCCTTGGCAGAATTCTTCAATACGAACTTGTAGTTCTCATCGAGACCGTAGAATACGTTGTTCAGGTCTTTGTTACCCACAGTTGCAAATGAGCTGGCAACTTCATAAGGTTTAGTAGCGCCAATCACTCCAGGAATCATGTAAGCACGGAACTTACCTGAACCTTCCTCGATTTCCTGCTTTGGACGGAATGAGAAGTTCTCTGGGAATCCTGAAGGCATAACCTTGGTCATCTTGGCAGTGATGGTCTTCACGTCGTAGGTAACAGAACTAGCACCAGTAACAACAGTCTTTGTAACCTTGATGGTCTGGGTGTATGTTTCGCCATCGATGTACTTAGAAGCATCAGCAAGCTGGAACTTAACATACTTAACCTTTGACATGTCGTCTGTTTCTTCCTGCTTCTCGTCATAGTAAAGAACTTTGAATGCAGGGCTGGAAGAAGGAGTAGTAGCACCAACAGCAACATACGTTGGATTGTTAGCGTCGTCTGGAGTCCATTGTGGTACATCATTATTATCTGTTGGATAGTCACCAGCAACGAATGCGTCAGTTGCAATGAAGTCAGATGTAGCGTCAGTCTGAACATTAGCAACTACATTGCCCTCAACAAGACCTTCAGTAGTGGCATCGCCTACACCTACGTAGAATGCGCGACCGTCTGGGTCAACGAGAGTACCGTCGAGGTTAACTGCAAATACGCGGAAACCGATAACGTCGTAGACGCCCTGTGTCAGCTTAGTAATCTTGATAGTTCCTTCGTTACCACTGAAGAGAGTACCCTTCTCAGCGATAGTACCGTCTGCATTAATCTTTGTCACACCCTCATAAGAGTAGCTGTTCCAAGCTGCAAGCTCAGATGGCTTAGACTCAAGAGCGAACGCATAGTCAAGTGCTACATAGAAGCCCTTGATAGGAGCTGGCTTATCAACATCATCCACTTCAACCGTTTCTGGATAAACGATCTTGATGTCCTCACCTACAGCGACTTGAAGCAAATTCTTATCCTGACGATTGTCAATTCCATAAGGATTGTCCCTATCAGCGCGACGGTCAGAAGAATTGTCTTCCGTTGCTACTGTAGCAGGAGTTGGGTTATCTTTAGTAGATACGTTCCAAACTAACTCCTTCACACCATTAGTACGAGTTCCATCCTCGCAATTTTTGTAGCGGTTGCGTATTTCTTTAATTGAAGTACCGTTCACGGTGAAGTCATATGCATAAACACTTTCACCTGCTGCAAGAGTTACGTTCCACTCGCTTGCAACGAGACAATCGTCGCCGTCTTTTGCTGCAACTGCATACAGGATACTCTTATCCACATTATTGACTTTAGTTGTTTTTGCAGCTGCCAAAGCGTCAGCATCGTAACCTTCCTTCAGTTTGAAGGTAAGTGTGTAGAGACCTGTTGGGTTGCCAGTGCTGCGAGTACGATAAAGAAGCTCCTCGAATGGCTCAACTGCTGTACACTCGATGAGGTCGGAGAGATCCTTGCCCTGAGAGTCCATCAGCATGATGTTCTCAGCCTTAACAGTAGCGTTGGCTGGAGAAACACGGATGACCAACTTGTCGTCGGTAGTGCGGAAGAAGCCCTCTGTGAATGTGAAAGGATCTTCGTTTACTGTACCTGCTACGGCAGGGAATGTATTCTCCTTCTCTTCAACAGAGATGAATGTCAATTTATCACTATTAGTATAAGCGTTGTAGACTTCCTCACCTGTCTTCCAGAGGCTAATAGCTGTGATGTCAGTTGAGAGGGAAATCACGATAGGATCCTCGCTGCCTGCGACACCATTAAGCACGAGATAGTCATCGGTAAGCACTGCGTTAACAACACCTGCATTCTTAACGAGGTCTGCAATCACGATGCTCTTGCTCTCGTCCTTCACACCGTCCTTGTAATACTCAAGCTTTGTGCAGTCAGCGCTGAGAGCATACCACTCGCCCTTAACGGCAGCGTTGGCACCAGGAGCACCCGGTTCACCCTTAGGACCCTGAGCGGCCAGACCGCTATCCTTGCCGTCGATAAACCAGTTGCCATTGTCACCGAGAGTGATGACTGTACCAGGAGCACCGTCCTTGCCGTTTGCACCGTCAACACCGTCCTTGCCGTTTGCACCGTCCTTACCGTTGGTAACGTTGAAAGTGTTGCCGTTGCTAAGTGTCACTGTGACACCGTTAGCAGTAGAGCTCACGTTAGTGATAACGCTACCGCTCTGGATAAGCTTTTGGATTTCAGCGATAGCCTTTGAGTTAGCATCGATCTGAGCCTGCAGGTTTTGGATGTCGTCATCGTAATCCTTACAAGACACGAACGTGCTGGTGGAAGCCATCAAGCATGCTCCAAAAAGCAACGCACTAAAAAGTTTTCTTTTCATACGATAAATATTAAATTAATTAAAAATTGATATAAATTACATGCTAAATATTCTCTCAAACGCCCATATGTATCTCTTGCCGCGAGATGCATTTTCGGTGCAAATATAGACATAATTCTCAAATCTTGCAAATAAATCGAAAGTTTTTTTCTATTTTTATTGAAAAAATTATCCGATATAGCCTTCCCAAGGCGTTTTTGCAGTGATTTTGGGTGAAATTTGCCTATTTTTTGTACTTTAGAACTCCGCTGATTTTGGTGTTCTTGGGAACGGTATCACGTCGCGTATGTTCTGCATACCAGTGACGAAGAGTATGAGTCGTTCGAACCCGAGTCCGAAGCCACCATGAGGGCATGTTCCGTACTTTCTTGTGTCGAGGTACCACCACATATCTTTCATAGGTATGTTGCGCCGGTTGATTTCGGCGATGAGTTTGTCGTGGCTTTCCTCACGCACGGATCCTCCGATGATTTCTCCGATTTGCGGGAAGAGCACGTCAGTTCCCTGTACGGTACGGTCGTCGTCGTTGATCTTCATGTAGAAGGCTTTGATGTCCTTCGGGTAGTCGGTCATGATGACGGGTCGCTTGAAGTGTTGTTCGACGAGGTATCGCTCGTGTTCTGAGGCGAGGTCCATTCCCCATTCCACTGGGAACTCGAACTTATGGCCAGCGGCAACGGCCTGTTCGAGGATTTTGATTCCCTCGGTGTAAGGTAGTCGTACGAACGACTCCTTCACGACAGAGTTGAGTCGTTCGAGGAGGGTCTTGTCCACCATTTTATTAAGGAACGCGAGGTCGTCGGCGCAATTGTCGAGAGCCCACTGTACGCAGTACTTTATGAAGTCCTCCTCGAGGTCCATGAGGTCGTTGAGGTCGATGAACGCCACTTCCGGTTCAATCATCCAGAACTCAGCGAGGTGACGCGGAGTGTTGGAGTTTTCTGCTCGGAAGGTAGGTCCGAAGGTGTAGATAGCTCCGAGCGCAGTAGCGCCGAGTTCACCTTCGAGCTGTCCAGAGACAGTGAGCGACGTTTGCTTTCCGAAGAAGTCGTCGTCGTAGATGATTCGTCCGTCCTGGTCCTTCTTAAGGTCGTAGAGGTTCTTCGTAGTCACTTGGAACATCTGTCCAGCCCCTTCACAGTCGGAAGCGGTGATGAGCGGCGTGTGGAAATAGACGAATCCGTGCTCGTGGAAGTAGCGGTGTATTGCTATTGCCATGTTGTGTCGTATGCGCATTACGCATCCGAATGTGTTTGTGCGGAGACGCAAGTGAGCATGCTGTCGCATGTATTCGAAGGTCTGTCCTTTTTTCTGCATCGGGTAGTCGGACGGGCAAGTGCCGTAGAGAGTGATCTCTTTGCACTGCAGTTCGACAGCCTGTCCAGAAGCAGGGCTTTCGACGAGGCTTCCGGTAGCTGAGATGCACGCGCCTGTCGTGATTTGCTTGAGCAGGTCGGCATCGACGCAGGCCGGATCGACAACAACCTGAATGTTGTTGATGGTAGATCCATCGTTGAGAGCGATGAAGTCAACAGCCTTGCTTGACCGGTGAGTGCGCACCCATCCAGAGACTGTGACTGTCTGTCCTTCGCCTTTGAGTCTTAATGCGTCAATAACTTTTGTTCTTTTCATCTTATATACATATTATTATATTAAGATTTACTCGTATGCACCCATACGTAGGCGGTCAACCTCTTCCTCGGTGAGGTATCTCCAGTCGCCTCGTCTCAGGTTCTTCTTTGTGAGTCCGGCAAACTGCACTCGGTCGAGCTTAGTGACCTTATATCCGAGTGACTCGAAGATACGTCGTACGATACGGTTCTTTCCGCTATGAATCTCGATACCCACCTGTTTTTTGTCAACGGGGTCAGCATATTCGCACGCGTCAGCCTTTATCTCACCGTCTTCGAGCGTGATGCCGTCGCGTATGAGCTGAATGTCGTGAGCTGTAACGTTCTTGTCGAGGAAGACGTGATAGATTTTCTTCTTGAGGAACTTCGGATGGGTGAGCTTAGAAGCCATGTCGCCATCGTTGGTGAGCAGGAGCACACCAGTAGTGTTACGGTCGAGTCGTCCTACAGGATAGATGCGCTCCTTGCAGCAGTTGCGCACGAGGTCCATGACAGTCTTGCGCTGTTGTGGGTCGTCGGAAGTGGTGACATAGTCCTTCGGCTTGTTGAGTAGCACATAAACCTTCTTTTCGAGGCTCACCGGCTGGTCGTGGAACTTGACCTCATCGGTGCGCAGCACCTTTGTTCCGAGTTCGGTAACGACCTCTCCGTTTACTGTTATCACTCCAGCCTGTATGTACTCGTCAGCTTCGCGTCGGCTGCACACTCCGGCGTTGGCAAGATACTTGTTGAGACGTATCGGCTCGTTAGGATCGTAGTTTTCCTCCTTATATTCAATACGTTTCTTGAGGCTGTACTTTGCATTTGGGTCGTAGCCGGGAGTATGCTTGCGATAGCCCTGCTGCGGACGGCCGTAGCCACCGCGAGCCTGTCCGTAGTCATTACGTCCGTATCCCTGCTGTGGACGGCCGTAGCCACCACGAGCCTGTCCGTACTCGTTGCCTTGCGGACGGCCGTAGCCCCCAGTCTGCGGACGGCCATAGCCACCGTTCTGCGGGCGGTTGTAGCCACTGTTCTGCGGACGACCGTAGCCACCACGAGCCTGTCCGTATTCATTTCCTTGCGGACGGTTGTAGCCCCCAGTCTGCTGACGGTTGTAGCTCCCGGTCTGTGGACGGTTGTAGCCGTTGGCGGGTCGGTTGTATCCAGCATTTTGTGGACGTGAGTAAGTCCCTTGTCCCTGTGGACGCTGCTGATATCCTCCTTCTTGGCTATTATAGTTGTTGCGTGGGCGATAAGCAGGCCGCTGTTGAGCAGCTCCACCCTGAAGTGCGGCTCCGAACCCTTCCGGACGGAATCCGCCTTCCTCGCCCTGTTGTGTTGACTTGAACTGTGATCCCGCACTTGTGTTGGTGTATGGACGCGGTGTGTGGATGCGAGGACGTGGTGACCGTCCTGGCTGTGGGCGGAAATTAGGCTGATAACCGCCTTGTGTCTCTTGTTCTTGTTTTTTCTCGTTTTCTTCCATGATGTGGATTTTTATATGTTAAGATACTTTGGCCTCGCGGCCTTTATATTATTACTCACCAGTGTAGTTATGGGGAGTGATGGCCCGCAACTCGTCCTTAATCTCAGAGCTGACGTTAAGAGTGTCGATGAATTCGTGGATGAGCTGTTGCGACATCGGCTTATTGGTCCTGGTGAGCTGTTTCAGAGCCTCATACGGGTGAGGATAAGCCTCACGGCGAAGTATGGTCTGAATAGCTTCAGCGACCACCGACCATGTGTTTTCGAGGTCGTCATATAGTTTCTGCTCGTTGAGAATGAGTTTTCCGAGCCCTTTCAGTGTGCTTTCGAATGCTATGATGCTGTGTCCGACAGGAACTCCGACATTTCTCAGGACTGTGGAGTCAGTAAGGTCACGCTGTAGTCTGCTAACCGGCAGTTTAGCAGCGAGGAACTGGAGTACGGCGTTAGCTATGCCGAGGTTTCCCTCGCTATTCTCATAGTCGATGGGGTTAACCTTATGAGGCATTG
>JALFCG010000124.1 GCA_022771265.1 Prevotella sp. | reverse complement strand
AACATTAGTGCCATAGACAGTGTTCAACTCATATTTGACCGAACAATCAGAAGGACGATCAATTTCTACAGGTCCAGAAACCACAGATAAAAAATCCATGATGAATCCTGCCCTAAGTTCAGTGCCTTCATAAGGCTTTTGATGAAAATCCTCATCACTCACGAACTCCGTATGCGGACCGTTTATATGAATTAACGAATCAAGCACGACCTTTTTGCCGTTCTGTGCGGCAACCTCCATCGTTGGGAGCAATGCCGCGGCAAGCATTGAAAGAAAGATCTTTTTTGTTTTCATAATGAGGAAATTGTTAACTGGTCATTTATAACTCACTCTTCGACCTTTGGGTGAAGTCGGAAGCGGAAGTGAAGTCGATGAGTGGCTTTTCATTCATCAGCAGTTTGTTAATATTCTCAAGTATACGGAGAACATCTGCAGCCTTCACGCCTGACAATTTCTTGTTGCAGCCTGCTCCGGCACCCTTTATGTTGCCTTCCGCGTCCTTCATGGTCACCTTATACACCACTGTGATGTCATACTTCTCCTTGGTCAGTTCCTGGTTCTTTGGCTCTATGCTAAGTGCCAGACCCACCTTGGCGGGATAGGAAGTGATGGTCTTCGACCAGTCGTACTTGGTTTTTGTCAACTGCGTTGCAGCTCCCAGTCCGCTGTTGCCGTATTCCTGCAGGTTTACGGTAGCCAAGCTGAGGACATCATCGCTCACCTCGATTTCCGCGGAATAGATCACCTTTTCGCTGCCGCTTGTGTTGTTGTTGTTGTCGTCATCGTCCGAACACGAAGTTAAAGTCACTGTTAGGGCTGCCGCTACGACAAGCCACATCTTCATAACAATTGTTTTCATTCTTTTTTATTTTAAAATTAATAATCACGTATTTGGGTGCAAAGATACGGAAAAACTTCGAAAGAGGCATGTCAAAACAGCAAAACATTTGTCAAAACGGAAAAAAGTGAGTTCTTAGGGCTGTTTTTACCGTTTTTTCTACCTTTTTTGCGATGTCTTCCCTTCTTTGGCTACTCGTTTTCCTCCGCCTTCGTCATTTTCTCGAAGAGATATTTCCTTGGGTTTATTCCCTTGAATTTCGCAAATTGGCGGTAGAAAGACGAGATGGAATTAAATCCGCTCTTGTTTGAAATGTCTATTATCGTCCGCTTGCTGTCCTGCGGCAAGGCATCAATAATACGGCACGCCTCTTCCACACGATACTTGTTCACAAAGTCGTGGAACGACATGTTCAGGTTGCTGTTCAGATATTCGGAAAGATAGGTTTTGTTGGTGCCTATCTTTGTAGCCAGGTCCATGATAGTGAGTTTTGGCATGAGGAAGAGCTTCTCTTGTTCCATTAACAGCGGAATGCGCGACTCTATGTATTTGTAGCGTTCTTGCTTCCGCATGTCGGCCTCTGTCTCCGTCAGTCCTGCCTCGTCGGTGTCGCCTTGCTCCGTTTCGAGCTCTTCTTCCGCAGCCTCTTCGCCCATGGTGTCGTCGGCAGGACTGCCATTATTCAGGAAGAACATTTTCAGCACCCTGTGCCTTTGGGCGAACTTAAACACTATAGTCCACAACACCATGCCTGAGATGTTGAAAATGACATCGCTGAGCCACACGGCGTTTTGGAACATCAGTTCGTAGAGGACGAAAGAGCCGAAATAGGCATAGCACGACAGCATCACCCAAACGACATCCACATTCTCGGTGTAGGAATAGTTTTCATACAGCATTTTGCGGTATCTCACCGCAAACACAGTAACATAGACCAACGTTAAGGCAGAAATGGCGAACGCCACACAGGAAGCGATTAGTTCAATCGCCTTGAAGGGCAAGAAAACGTAGATAAGGGCAAACGACACGAGAAACGCCACCGAAGCCCATGTCTGCCGCATGGAAACTGCTCCCGGTCGAACCACTTCGAGGAAGAAGGCGGAAATCACGGGTATGTAAACCATGTCCAATATGCCGGAAATGTTGTTCAAGTGGGTGGAATATTTTATCGACGTGAAAGCGAACAGCACGTCTTTGGCATAGCAAACAGCAATGAGAAGCGATGAAAAATAGAGCAGCTTCAGCATATTGCTGCGTTTCTCGTATTTCCTGAGCAGGAAGCACCAAAAGACAAAGAATATGGTCACGCCACCGCGAGTGTAGTGTGCCAAGGCTTCCATTGATTGTATGTCGAGTGTCATAGAATGAGCTTTTTGAAGTGTTTTTATTATTAATGAGAACCTACCTGCTTTACTTTTTTGCCTGTTTACGGCTATCCGACATTAATGTCAAACCCATAAAGAAGGAAGAACGTCACCATTATTCTTGTGCAAAGGTAGTGTTTTTATTTCAAAAAAACGCCCAACAAAGCGAAAAAAACTCTCATTACACCAAATTTGGCAAAAATATACTCCAAAAAGCCACAAAAAAAATGCACCCCGACATTCCACACGAAATGGAGATGCCGGGGTTCCACATTTATTAGCTATGAGAGGTATTTTTACATCTTTGCTATGATGCCCTTGGTCTCCTCAAGGAACTTAACGATGATGCCGACTTCCTTGCCGTCAGGCACCTGATCCTTAATCTGATGGATGGCATCGAAGAGGCTTGTCTGTCCGTGGAACACAAGGCGATAGGCATTGGCAACATGACCAATGACATTCTCTGGAGTGCCGAGATCCTCAAGTATCTTGCGGTTGATGCCACCATAGGTCACGGGGTTGTGGGTAGCCACGATGAACGGTGGCACGTCCTTGCTGATACGCACACCCGAAGTGACCATAGATCCACCACCGACACGCACGTTTGGATTGACAATGACACTCGACGAGAAGATGACGCCGTTGAAAATCTCGCAGTCGCCAGCCACCTTGGTACCGTAGCCGAAGGTGCAGTAGCTTCTCACCTTTGTGTCGTGCGACACATGCACACCCTCCATGAAGAAGTTGCGGTTGCCGATGACGGTCTGTCCGTCGCTGAAGGTGGCACGGTTGATGACCACATTCTCACGGAAGATATTCTCATCGCCGATGACGAGCTGTGAGGCATCGCCACGGTAGTTGAAGTCCTGTGGTTCGGCACCGAGCACAGTGTTTTGGAACACGCGGTTACCGCGTCCCATCCTCGTGCCATTCATTATGCTCACGTAAGGATAGATGACACAGTCGTCGCCTATCACTACGTCGTCCTCAATATATGCGAAAGGATAGATGGTAACGTTCTTTCCTATCTTCGC
This sequence comes from Prevotella sp., assembly GCA_022771265.1. Classification (GTDB taxonomy): domain Bacteria; phylum Bacteroidota; class Bacteroidia; order Bacteroidales; family Bacteroidaceae; genus Prevotella. Next base: position 19,865 of record JALFCG010000124.1, on the reverse strand, counting down.
ATTGGGACTTACATGGGCTTTTTCACTTATATTGCTCATAAACTATTCATTAGTAGCCTCACCCCCAACCCCTCTCCAACAGAGAGGGGAGGATATTACCGCTGTGGATAAATACAGGTGTGGCATTGTTATTTTTTTTATGTTTTTATTCAAGTATAACCCGAAAGGACTATCTTTCTCCCCTCTCTATTGGAGAGGGGTCGGGGGTGAGGCTTTATTTACTCCCTTCCTCCGCCAAGAGCAGAGTAGAGACTTACTACAGCCTGCATCTTGTAGAAGTCGTCGGTCACCTTTGTTATCTCGGCATTGAGAAGGTTCGCCTGGGCGCTGATAACCTCAAGATAGGTTGATCCGCTGCTCTTGTAGAGCTGGCGTGTGTCCTCAACAGTCTGACGGTAGAGGTCGGTCTGCTTCTGCTCCAGTCGGCTGCGCTCGTCGTAGGAGTTGTAGCTTACAAGGGCGTTGCTTACCTCGTTGCCTGCCTTGTAGATGGCATTCTGCCAGTTGTTGAACGCCTGCTCTTGCTGTGCCTTTGCCACCTTCAGACCAGCCACGAGCTGACCGTTGGCGAAGATGGGCTGTGTGAGACTACCAATGGCGGAAAGCAACCACTTGCCGGGGTTGAAGGTCTGTGTGCCCATGCTGTTGGTGAAGATGCCGGAACCGGTGATGTTGATTGAAGGATAGAAGCGGCTGCGGGCTGTCTGCGCGTTGTGGTAGCAAGCGGCGAGACTCATTTCGGCAGCGTGAACGTCAGGACGGTTGTTCAGCATCTGAAGGGCAATGCCTGTGCTGAACTCTGTTGGCAGCGACTGCTCGTAGAGCTTGCCACGGCTAATAGCCTGACCGGGCTGACAGAGCAGCAGCGAGAGAGAGTTCTCAACCTCACGAATCTGACGTTTCATGTCTGTTATCTGCGACTGCACCGAGTAGTAGCTTGCCTCCGCGCTTTGTACGCTTGTGGAGCGGGCACGGCCAAACTTCATCTGAAGTGCCATCATGTCCCAGGTCTCCTTGGTGAGTCCTTCCATCTCGGTGAGTATCTCAAGCTGGCGGTCGAGCATCAGCAGAGTGTAGTAAAGGTTTGCCACGCCGGTGATGATGTTTGTCTTCACGGCAAGCTGATAGTCCTTTGCCTGCAGTAATTGCATCTGGGCACTACGCTTAACCGAGAGTATATTGCCAAAGAGATCCACATTCCAGCTGGCAGAAATGGGCAGCTGATAGCTCTTGGTTGTCTTTGAACCATCGAACGACGAGAGAGTGCCTTGTGGCGTAAGGGCTATGGAAGGCAGGAATGCCAACTTTGCACAAGCCAGCTGAGCCTCAATCATCTTCACGCTGAGAGCAGCATTGAGCAAATCGACATTGTTGTCGAGTCCCTGCTGGATGAGCGCCTGCAGCTGTGGGTCGGTGAAGACGCTACGCCAAGGCAGGTTGCCGAAACTCGTCGTGTCGTTGACAGCAAGAGTGTCGGTCAGCGACAGTGTGTCGCGTACGAGTCCCTGAGTGTTTACCTCAGGGCGCTCGTATTTGTTATATAGTCCGCAGCTTGCGAGCAATAGGCCAGAAGCGGCGAACAGCATTAAACTCTTTATTTTCATATATCAATTAATTATTTTTACTTTTCCTTGCTCCTTGCTTCAATGATGCCCTTCAGTGCGGCAGCCGCAAAAGGATTGGTGTATTGGGCTATCTCAGAACCAGCGTTGTTGTTGCTGTCGTTGAAGTCGATAGGACGGAGCTTCTCCTGCAGCCACTGGAACACTGCGAACAGTGCCGGAACAATGAACAGCTGGCAGATGGTACCGATGAGCATACCGCCTACGGCAGCGGCACCAAGCGTCTGGTTACCGTTCTTTCCTACTCCTGAGGCGAACATCAGTGGCAACAGACCGATGATCATTGCCAACGATGTCATAAGGATAGGACGCAGACGGGCACCCGCACCGAGGATTGCAGAATAGCGGATAGCCATACCTGTCATACGACGCTCGAGGGCGAACTGAACGATAAGGATGGCGTTCTTTGCCAAGAGTCCGATGAGCATGATGAGGGCAATCTGGGCATAGATGTCGTTGGAGTGACCGAAGATGTTGGTGAAGATGAACGCTCCGGCAAGACCGAACGGTATGGAGAGGATTACAGCCAACGGAAGGATGTAGCTCTCATACTGTGCCGACAGAATAAGATAGACGAACACGATACAGAGGGCGAAGATGATTGCCGTGGAGTCGCTCGACTCACGCTCCGAACGCGTCATGCCCGAATAGTCAAGACCATAACCTGCAGGCAGCACCTGTTCAGCAACTTCCTCTATGGCCTGGATGGCCTGACCCGAAGAGTAGCCCTGGGCTGCCGAGGCATTGATGTTGATACAGGTGAAGAGGTTGAAACGGTTGACGTTTGACGGACCATAGACACGGCGCAGCGAACAGAACTCGCTCACTGGCGACATTCCCTTCGGTGTGCGTACGTAGATGTTGGTCAGCGTGGCAGTGTTCTTGCGGCTGTCAACGGTTCCCTGTATCATAACACGGTAGAGCTTACCGTAGGCATTGAAGTTTGAGGCATAGAGACCTCCGTAGTAGCCCTGCAGTGTGGAGAGCACTGTCTGAGGAGTGATGCCAGCCTGCTTACACTTCGCAACGTCAACATCCACCATGTACTGTGGATAGTTAGGATTGTAAGAGGTCATGGCGTTGGAAATCTCCGGACGCTTGTTCAGCTCTGCCAGATACATCTTGGTAATCTCGAAGAACTTGTTGAGGTCGCCACCCGTCTTGTCCTGCATAGAGAACGTGACACCGTTGGTGGCACCGAAACCGCTAATCATAGGGGGTGCGAAGGCAAGAATCTGGGCGTCCTTGATTTCGGCAGTCTGCTTGTAGATCATGCCAAGCACTGAGGTATATGACATTGGATTGACGAAGAAACGCATGATGCCGTCGCCCTGCCACAGTCCGGAAAGATTGTAGAAGAATCCTGCCGGACGCTCCTCGAATGGCTTCAGCTTCACGATGAAGGTTGCCTGGTCGGAACCCTGACCTGCAATGAAGTTATATCCCAACAACTGCTCACGTCCCATGACGGCAGGGTTGGAGGCAAGCATCTTGTCTATCTGGTCGATAACCACCTTCGTGCGGTTCTGGCTCGTACCTGGCGCCATTGACACCGTACAGAAGATAACGCCGGTGTCCTCGTCTGGCACAAGACCTGTCTTTGTAGTAGCCATGGTGATGACCATTGCCAACATACCAACGACTACGGCAGCGCCTGCCAGTATGCGGTGTTTGATGACGTTTGCCACACCATTCTTATATTTGGCGAGAATCTTCTCATACTGATAGTTGAAGGCTGCATGGAAGCGGTCGATGACCGACATCTTGCCGTGCTCGGCATCCTTGTCGTGCGGTTTCAGCAGTATGGCACAGAGAGCCGGAGAGAGGGTCAAGGCATTGACAGCCGAGATGAGGATGGACACAGCCATCGTCACACCGAACTCACGATAGAACGTACCACTCGTACCGCCGAGGAACGACACCGGCACAAACACCGCAGACATAACGAGGGTGATGGAGATGATGGCACCCGAAATCTCGTTCATGGCGTCGATACTTGCCGTCAGCGCACTCTTGTAGCCCTGGTCGAGCTTGGCGTGGACAGCCTCCACAACCACAATGGCGTCGTCCACCACAATGGCAATAGCCAAGAGCATGGCGGAGAGAACGAGGAGGTTGACGGAGAAACCGAAGATCCAGAGGAAGAGGAACGTACCTATCAATGCCACAGGAACGGCAATCATAGGGATGAGCGTAGAACGGAAGTCCTGGAGGAAGATATATACCACCACGAACACGAGCAACAGCGTGATTACCAGTGTGAAGACAACCTCCTCGATAGATGCGAAAAGAAACTCCGTAACGTCGTAGTTGATCTTATATATCATGCCTGGAGGGAACGACCTCGCCTGATTCTCAAGTTCTGCCTTCACGTCCTCGGCAATCTGAGTGGCGTTGGATCCTGCAATCTGCTGTACCATACCCATGACGGAAGGATTACCATCGTGTTTCATCGACACGCTATATATGAGTCCGCCAAGTTCCACCTTAGCCACGTCTTTCAGTCGGAGAGTCTGACCGTTCTGGTCGCTTGAGATGATGATGTCGCCATACTCCTCGGCAGTCTTCAAACGACCTTTGTAGCGCATGGTGTATTCGTATGCCATATCGCTCTGCTCACCGAACTTACCTGGTGCAGCCTCGATGTTCTGCTCGGCAAGTGCAGCAGTAATGTCACTTGGGATGAGATTATACTGCTTCATCTTGTCAGGCTGGAGCCAAATACGCATAGAATAGGTCTTCATACCTGGCGACATCACACCACCCACACCCGATATACGCTTCAGGGCAGGTATGACGTTGATGTCGTTGTAGTTGGTGAGAAACTCGTCGTCGTAGCGGCCGTCCTCAGAAGTGAGGGCGAACATTATGACGTTGGAAGTCTGTCGCTTCTCGACTGTCACACCCACCCTCGTAACCTCGGCAGGCAGCAAGGCCTGTGCCTGGCTCACACGGTTCTGCACGTTCACGGCAGCCATGTCAGGGTCGGAACCCTGCTTGAAATACACCGTGATGGCGCAACGTCCGTCGTTGGTAGCCTGCGAGGTGATGTATGTCATGTTCTCCACACCGTTGATGCTCTCCTCGAGAGGCGTTACAACGGAGTTAAGCACCGTCTGTGCGTCGGCACCAGTATAGGTGGTCTCGACGGAGATTGTAGGCGGCGCCACATCGGGATACTGCTCGATAGGCAGCGAAATGATTCCGATGATACCCAGCAGCACGAAGAAGATGGAGACCACCGTCGAGAGCACCGGGCGCTTTATGAAGTTTGTAAATGTCATTTGCTTATTTTTTTATTATTTTTTCCCACTCATTACGTCGGCGAAGTCAGAGGCAGAGCCTTGCTTCTCGCCAAGTTTTGCGGCATCGTCGATCTTCTTGTTGTACTGCTCCTCGGTGATGGGCTTGATTTCCATACCGTCGGTGAGCGAGGTGATGCCCTTAGACACATAGCGGTCGCCTGGCTTAAGGCCTTCGGTCACGATGTAGGTGTTGCCATCGTCCTGTGGGTTGACCTTAATCTCGGTATATTTCACCTTGTTGTCCTTGTCAACAAGATAAACGAACTTCTTGTTCTGTACCTCAGAGGTTGCCTCCTGTGGAATGATGACCACGTTGCTTGCTGTCACAGGCACCACAATCTGGCCTGCACCGCCAGAGCGGAGCTCGTGCTTGGGATTAGGGAACTGTGCGATGAGCGACACTGAACCAGTGGCAGCGTCGATGACACCACTTGCCTTCACCACCTTTCCCGGCTGGTCGTAGACTGTACCGTCAGCCAGCAGTAGCTTCACTGCCGGATAGGCTGCAATGGCGCCTGCAAGTCCGTCGGCACCCTTTGTCATTGAAAGCATGTCCTTCTCAGTAACTGAGAAATAAACCTCCATGGTCTTGATGTCGGAAACGGTGGTCAGTGGGTCAACGCTCGATGCGCTTACCAATGCGCCAACCTTATATGGCAGTGAACCAACCACGCCGGCTGCAGGACTCTTCACATAGCAGAAGCTAAGAGCCTCTTCAGCTGACGCGAGGGCAGCCTGGGCCTGTGCAAGCGCTGCCTGGGCTGTAGTGTAGTTGTTCTCTGATGTCTGGAGCTCGAAGTCGCCGATAACCTTGTTGGCGAAGAGTTCCTTAGAGTTCTCGTAAGTGAGCTTTGATGTGGCGAGCTGTGCCTTAGCTGTGTTCACAGCAGCCTTAGCCTGGCGCACCTGTGCCTGATAGGTCTCGTTGTCGATGACGAACAGCAACTGTCCGGCATTTACTGTCTGACCCTCGTGCACGCAAATCTTAGTTATGAATCCAGATACTTTTGGACGAATCTGAACATCCTGAATACCCTTGATAGTTGCAGGATAAGTGGTCTGCAACTCTGTTCCCTCAGTAGCAACGGTTCTCACCGCATACTCGTTGTCGGCGAAGTTTGGCTTGCCGCCCGACTTTCCGCCACACGATGCGAGCACAGCTCCGAGAGCTGCAAACATTAACATCTTTGTTGTTTTCATACCTATTATTTTAATTATGTTTTGTTTATGTCTTGTTTGTAAATTGGGAAACCAACGTGAGCCTGTCAGTTTTGTGAATGCAAAGGTACACATTATTATATTAATAATGCAATTAATGATATAACATTTAACACTTTTTCTTCCTAATTGTGATTTTGTAGTAATACATTAATAACATATTAATATAAAGACAAACGGACAGTCACCTTTTCACAGGAGACTGTCCGTCGTTTTGCATTTTCAGTTGCCCAACAGTGGTATGCGATAGCCGATGGATATCGATATGACGTTGTTGCGCATCTTTTCGACTTCCTTGGATATGTTGTTGAGTCCCATGTTGTAGCGTAAGGAGAGAATGACATCCTCCGACTCATAGGAGAGTCCCAGAGGAATGCTGATGTCGCTGCGCTTGTAGGAGTCAGTGGCAGTTTCGCTGTATTTAAGATAGCGGTCCTCGCCATCTTCAAGCGCCACGATGCCAGTGCCTTCATATTTGTAATACTGTGTCACCTTGTTGGTCTTCCGGTCGAGGTCGCCGATGACATAGTTGAACGACTCCTTTGCGGAAAGCAGCTTTCCGAACTGTATGCCTGCGTCGAGGGAAATGCCCTTGAACACATAGATGTGCAGCATCAGCGGCACCTGAAGGTAATGAAGGTCGGAAGAGACTCGCGAGAAATTGACAAACCTCATCATGTCGGTACTTGACTCAGGATTTGCATTGACATGGAAATCCTTGAACTTTGCGCCTTGAAGAGAGTACTTGGCACCAACGGTGATTCCGAGGAAATCGGTTGCCATATATTCTAGGTCAACACCTGCCTCGACAGCTGGCTTTAGCCTCTGTTCTACCTTTTCTATCATTTGACTGCTGCCAATCTCAAAATAATCGTTTGACAACTTTGTGAGCGAAAAGCCCACACGTGGAATCAGCGACAGCTGCCCCTGCTCTCCCTGGGCATGTAATCCGAGAGAGAGGAAAGCCGCAACAGCAGTGATCAGTGTACGTATCTTCATTATCTTAATTCTATTTGTAATTCGGCAGGTCAGTTCTTGCCGGCTTTCTTGCGTTCGTTATGGTCGAGGATGACTTTCCTCATTCTCATGCTCTTTGGTGTCACCTCTACGAGTTCGTCCTCCTTGATGTATTCAAGTGCCTCCTCGAGCGAGAGGACGGTGCGGGGAACGATGCGTGCCTTGTCATCGGAACCGCTGGCACGGGTGTTGGTGAGCTGTTTTGCCTTGCACACGTTGATGACGAGGTCGTTGTCATGGACGTGCTCGCCGACGACCTCTCCCATATATACATCCTCTCCCGGTTCAATGAAGAACTTGCCGCGGTCCTGCAGCTTGTCGATGGCGTAGGCGTAGGATGTTCCTGTCTCAAGCGCTATCATCGATCCTGCCACGCGGCGGGTGATGTCGCCCTTGTAAGGCTGGTATTCCTTGAATCGGTGTGCCATGATGGCTTCACCTTGCGAAGCTGTCAACACGTTGGTCCTCAGTCCGATGATGCCACGTGAAGGCACGTCGAACTCGATGTTCACGCGGTCAGCCTGTGACTCCATGGAAGTCATCTCTCCTTTTCGTCGTGTGACCATATCGATCATCTTCGATGCAAACTCCTCGGGCACGTTGATTGTCAACTCCTCGATAGGTTCACACTTCACACCGTTGAGTTCCTTGTAGATTACCTGTGGTTGTCCTACCTGAAGCTCATAGCCTTCGCGGCGCATGGTCTCGATAAGTACGGAGAGGTGTAGCACGCCTCGTCCGCTGACTATCCACTTGTCGGTGGAGTCTTCAAACTGAGCCACTCTCAACGCGAGGTTTTTCTCCAGCTCCTTCTGCAGTCGGTCGTTGATGTGACGTGAGGTCACGAATTTTCCTTCTTTCCCGAAGAAAGGTGAGTCGTTGATGGTGAAGAGCATCGACATGGTCGGCTCGTCGATGGCTATCGGAGGCAGTGGCTCGGGGTTCTCAAAGTCGCAGATGGTGTCGCCAATCTCAAATTTCTCAAGTCCGATGATGGCGCAGATGTCGCCACTCTGCACTTCGGTGGTCTTCTTGTGGCCCATGCCCTCGAAGGTGTGCAGTTCCTTTATTTTCGTCTTCTCAATCTTTCCGTCGCGATGTGCGATGCTGATGTTCATTCCCTCCTTCAGTGTCCCTCTGTGGACTCGTCCTACGGCGATGCGGCCTGTGTAGCTGGAATAGTCGAGAGAGGTGATGAGCATCTGCGGTGTGCCTTCTAGGACGCGTGGAGCAGGGATGACTTCAACGATTTTGTCGAGAAGGTAGGTGATATTGTCGGTAGGCTTGTTGTAGTCGTCGCTCATCCATCCGTTTTTGGCGGAGCCATAGACAACGGGGAAGTCAAGTTGGTCCTCGGTGGCATTTAGGGAGAACATAAGGTCGAACACCATCTCATACACTTCTTCCGGTCGGCAGTTAGGCTTGTCCACCTTGTTAACCACTACGATAGGCTTCAGTCCTATCTGCAGGGCCTTCTGCAGCACGAATCGAGTCTGTGGCATAGGTCCTTCAAAGGCATCTACGAGCAACAGGCATCCGTCAGCCATGTTGAGCACTCGCTCTACCTCTCCTCCGAAGTCACTGTGTCCCGGTGTGTCAATGATGTTAATCTTTACTCCTTTCCAGTTTATTGAAACGTTTTTCGATAGGATTGTGATACCACGCTCGCGTTCCAGGTCGTTGCTATCCAGTACTTGTCCGCTGAGGTCCTGACCCTCTCGGAACAGATTGCCCGCCAACATCATCTTATCGACAAGCGTAGTCTTGCCGTGATCGACGTGGGCAATGATTGCTATGTTTCTAATGTCTTGCATCTTTTTACCTTCAGTTAAAAATAATCCCGCAAGCCGAGGCGGTCTGCGGGATTATAAGTTTTTTCGGCATCCTTTTACTTGCGGAGGCCAAGAGCCTTGATGATTGCACGATAGCGATTGATGTCGCGGTCGTAGAGGTAGTTGAGAAGCGCACGACGCTTACCTACCAGCTGGGTGAGGGCTCTTGCAGTTGTATAATCTTTACGGTTCTTCTTAAGATGTTCCGTCAAGTGGGAAATACGGTATGAGAACAATGCTATCTGGCTCTCAGCAGAACCAGTATCAGTGTTAGACTTTCCGTACTGTCCAAAGATCTCTTGTTTTTTTGCCTGATCTAAATACATAGATTTTAATTGATTAATGAATTTATTTTTGTTGTTTTGCTAAAATGCGGGTGCAAAGGTACTAATAAAAATGTAGAATGAAGAATGTGGAATGAAAAATTTTTCTTTCATCAGTGTTTTTTAACACTTTTTGTTCCAAATCTCCATTAATGGCTTCATCACGAAGTCCCGTTCGTGCATTAATGGATGCGGGATCTTCAAGTCTTCTTCGTCGAGTTGGAGGTTGTCGTAGAGCAGGATGTCGATGTCGATGATGCGGTCGTGGTATTCGCCGTTTGCCGACTTGCCGGTGCGTCCCATCTCGCGTTCTATCTGCTGTGTTGTTTCAAGCACTTGGCGTGGCGACAACTGGGTGAGACAGCTGACGGCGGCATTGACAAAGGTGTTCTCTGACTGGAATCCCCACGGCTCTGTCGTGTGAAGAGCCGACTGGCGTTCAACGTCGCCAATCAGCTCTCCCATTCTTCTTATCGCCTCATGTATGTTGTGCTCCTTGTCGCCAAGGTTTGTGCCGAGGCTGAAATATACCCTGTGAGTCATCAGTCATCAACGATAAGCAGGGCATCGCCGTAGCAGCCGAACTTGTATCCGTGTTCCAAGGCTTTGTTGTAGGCTTCCATCACGAGGTCGTAGCCGCCGAATGCCGCTGTTGCCATGAGCATGGTTGATTCGGGATGGTAGAAGTTGACAATCATGCTGTTGGCAAGTCCGTATTCGTAGGGAGGGAAGATGAACTTGTTGGTCCATCCGTCGTATTCCTTCAGTTGCCCGTTGGTGCTCACGGCTGTCTCGGTGGCTCTTGCTGTCGTCACTCCTACGACGCACACACGACGGCCTTCGGCCTTTGCCGCGTTGACAATGTCGCAGGCTTCCTTGCCAATGATAATCTGCTCGGAGTTCATCTTGTGTTTTGTAAGGTCTTCCACTTCGATAGGCTCGAAGCTGCCAAGGCCGCAGTGGGCTGTGATAAATGCCTTGTGGATGCCTCTGATTTCCATGATTTTCATCACCTCGCGGCTGAAGTGGAGTCCTGAGGTAGGTGCTGTTACGGCTCCTTCGTTCTTGGCGTAAATGGTTTGGAAGTTCTCCATGTCGTCGGCTGTCGCCTCGCGCTTGTCGATGATGTAGCGTGGCAGTGGAGCCTCGCCAAGGGCGAACAGTTCCTTCTTGAACTCGTCGTGCGGACAGTCGTAGAGGAAACGCAAGGTGCGTCCGCGGCTGGTGGTGTTGTCGATGACCTCAGCTACCATCGGGCCGTCTTCCTCGAAAAAGAGTTTGTTGCCGATGCGAATCTTGCGGGCAGGCTCGACGAGGACGTCCCACAGCCGCTGGTCGCTGTTCAGCTCGCGCAGGAGGAACACTTCAATCTTGGCATCGGTCTTCTCTTTCGTTCCGTAGAGGCGTGCCGGGAACACCTTCGTGTCGTTCATCACGAACACGTCGCCCTCGTCGAAGTAGTTGACAACGTCGCGGAAGGTCATATAGACAGGTCTTTCCTCGACAACCTTTCCGTGCTCGTCGCGCACTTTCTCGATTATCTCGTCTCCGTCGCCATCAACCTTGTACATGTCGATTTTCCGGCTTTTTCTGTGCAGGACCATCAGTCGGCACTCGTCGCGGTGGTAGATTTTCTCAGTAACGTTGCCGTCGTCGTCGGTAAATTCCATGCATGGAGGGTCAAGAGCGACCTGGCTCTCTGGCAGCTTGAATTTGAATTGTGACAGTTTCATATCTTGTTTCTTTTTTTGTTTTCCTTATTACTAAAAGACTTGCCTCCGGCTCAACTTTTCATCTCGTCAGCCTTAACCACTTCCTGCTTGTCAAGCCAGGACGGGAAGTCGTCGAGGGTGATGCAGTCTTCAATCCTTACCTCTCCGAGACGTGTGCGGCAGAGTGCTGTCAGGTAAGCGCCGCTTCCCAAAGCTTCGCCGATGTCGCGTGCCAAGGCTCTTATGTATGTGCCTTTCCCGCATACGACGCGTATGCTCATCTGCATCTTTTCCGGGTCGAACGATGTCATCTCCAGCTCGTCAATCTGCAGTGTCTTGGGCTTCAGTTCCACCTCGTTGCCCTTGCGCATCAGTTTGTAGGCCCTGTGCCCGTCAACCTTACATGCCGAATAAGCCGGCGGCACCTGTTGGATTTCGCCGATGAACCGCGGAAGAGTCTGTTCGATGAGTTCGCGGGTGATGTGTGAGGTAGGGTAGTGGGCGTTTTCCTCGTGTTCCATGTCGTAGCTTGCCGTTGTCGCTCCGAGCTGTAGCGTGGCGGTATATTCCTTCGAGTGGTACTGCAGGCGTTCGATGTCCTTTGTCTTTCGTCCTGTGCAGAGTATCAGCACTCCTGTCGCAAGAGGGTCAAGGGTGCCGGCGTGGCCTGTTTTCACTCGTTTCACTCCCGCCTTTTGCGAGATGAGATACCTCACTCTTGCCAATGCCCCGAAACTTGACATTCGGTAAGGCTTGTTCAGATAGATTATTTCTCCTTCTTGGAAATTCATGTCCTCTTTAGCTTATTAAGAGCGCGAAAATACCGGCTATGGCACAATATATCGCGAAATAGATGAGCTTGCCTTTCTTCACGATGTTAATCATCCACTTGCAGGCGAGACAGCCTGACACGAACGCTGCCAAAAAGCCTACGGCGAGCGGAAGGGCGTCGATGCCTCCGAACGCCTCTTCTCCCTTAAGGCCTTTCACCACGTCGAGCAGGGCTTCGCCAAGGATTGGAGGGATGACCATGAGGAACGAGAACTGTGCGAGCGACTCCTTCTTGCAGCCCAGCAGCAGTCCTGTGGCGATGGTGCTTCCCGACCGCGACAGTCCCGGCATGACGGCGCAAGCCTGTGCGATGCCGATAACCAACGCGTCGCGCCATCCTATGGTTTCCTTTTGCCGTGGCTTGGCGTAATAAGAAAATGTCAGTAATGCCGCTGTGACGAAAAGCATATAGCCGACAATGGAGATGCCCGACCCGAACACCTCTTCCACGTAGTCCTTGAAGAACACTCCTACGATGCCTACGGGTATCATCGATATCACGATGTTCAGCACATATTTTGTTTCAGCGTTCATCTCCCATTTGAACAGTCCACGGAATATCCAGTCGATTTCCTTCCAAAGTATGACTAACGTGCTCAACACTGTTGCCACATGCACGGCGACAGTGAACGCCAGATTCTCCTCGCCTTCAATGCCAAATAGTTCTGAACCTATGGCAAGATGTCCGCTGCTGCTGACGGGCAGGTATTCGGTCAGCCCTTGCAGCAGGCCCAGTATCAATGCTTCTATCCAGTCCATGTCGAATCTATGTGTTATGCTTTTGGCTTGCGTATCACGGCATAAATCATTGAGACAAAGCCCAGCAGGCAAACGGCTGGCGCTACTTTGATGCGGCGGGCGCTGAAGATGTCTGGGTCATAGCTCGTCTCGGTAGAACCCGACCCGCTCATCAGGATGAATCCCAACACTACTACTGCCATGCCGACGGCAAGCAAGATGTAGTTCATACTGTCAAATGCAAAATTCTTCTTATCCATTATATCTTTAATAATTATATTGACTTCGTCGATTTTTTTCCTTTAGTATAAGATTGAAAACTCGTCTTCATATCTTGTAAAGCTCCCATGCCGTCATCTTCAGATAGCGGTTGAGCGAGAAGAATGAGCACAAGGCGGTGATTATCAGTCCGAAGCACACTACTGATGCCCCCACGATGGTAAGGTCAATCCATGTGACCACGTTAAGCACTCCAGGCTCAAAGATGGTCAGCCAATAGATGCCACCTCCCAGCACTCCGCAAGCCAAGACTGCTGCTATCAGTCCGATGCCCATCATGTTCTTCATGAAAGGGCGGCGTATGAAACTCCATGACGCTCCCACGAGCTTCATCGTGTGGATGGCGAAGCGGCGGGCGTAGATGCTCAGGCGGACGGTGTTGTTAATGAGCGAGAAGGAGACGCAGGTCAGCAGAACTGCCAGTACGAGGAGTATCACGTTTATCTTCTGAAGATTGGTGTTGACCTTGTCCATAAGGTCCTCTTGATAGGCAACGTCGCTTACCTTCTTGTTCTGCTTAAGCTCTTTCGCTATGAGGTTCAGTGAGTCGCGGTTGACATAGTCGGCCTTAAGCTGGATTTCCAGAGTGGCGACAAAGGGATTGAAACCGAGGAACTCCGAGGGGTCGGAGCCCATCGCCTCCGACTGTTCTTTTTGCGCCTGTTCCTTGCTGATGTAGTCGATGTTGCGGGAATAAGGGCGATGGTAGAGGTCGCGACAGAGCAAGTGAGCGTCGTTGACGCTGACGCCGTCGCGCAGCATCACCGTTACCGTGAGGTTCTCCTTCACGTAGGCAGTGAGGTTACGTGCCATGAGAACCGAAAATACTACCATTCCCAAAAGAATCAGCACCATAGTGGTGCTTATGCATAAAGTCAACACCTGCAGGCCGTGATGCCTGCGGGCTGTTTTACGTCGTTTTGCCATTCCTTAAATGATGTAATACACCTAATTTATTAAAAAACAGTGCAAAGTTAATGGAAAAAAAAGATATTTCAAAATAAATTATGTTTTTTTTGTTACCTTTGCAGAAAAATTAGATACGACGATTCAAAATACAGACAAAAAATGAGTACAGTGATTTATCCTTCGCCAATATTTGGTCCTGTCCACAGCCGACGTCTCGGCATTTCCCTCGGCATCAACTTGCAGCCTGCCGACGGAAAGGTTTGTTCATTCGACTGCATCTATTGCGAGTGTGGCTTCAATGCCGACCGGCGACCGAAACTGAAGAGACCTTCACGTGAGGAAGTGGCTGCGGCACTTGAACACCAGCTGAAGAAAATGCACGACGAAGGGCAACATCCCGACGTGCTCACCTTTGCAGGCAACGGTGAGCCGACCTCGCATCCTCATTTCCCTGAAATCATCGACGACACCATTGCCCTCCGCAATCGCTATTGCCCGCAGGCGAAGGTGTCAGTGCTCAGCAATTCCACATACATCTGTAAGCCATCGGTGCACGACGCGTTGATGAAGGTTGACAACAACATTCTGAAGCTTGACACCGTTGACCCTATATATATAAATAAGGTGGACAGGCCGACGGGGCATTACGATGTAAAGGAGATAGTCGGTAACCTCAAGACTTTCAATGGCCATGTCATCATTCAGACGATGTTTATGAAAGGAACAAGCCAAGGCGAGTCGGTTGACAACACCTCCGACACGTTTGTTCTTCCTTGGATTGAGGCGGTGAAGGCAATAAGGCCGCGCGAAGTGATGGTCTATACCATCGACCGTGAGACTCCCGACCACGACCTTCTCAAAGCCACCCGTGAGGAACTCGACTCCATACGCGACCGCGTAATAGCCGCAGGCATACCCTGTACGGCGTCATACTGACGTCTTGTCGGCTGCCATCCGGTCGAGCTTTTTTCCTTATGATTTTCATTATCGGCTTACACATGTCCTTCCTCCATTTCCTGTGCTTCGCCTCGGTCCACGCGTCTTGTCCGATGCTGTGTTTGTGGTCCAGGTGGTAAATGTGGTTTATCAGCCTGACTATCACCTTGCAGTCGAAGTCGTCTCCGCAGTCGAGGAACTTCCTTTTCACATGTTGGAAACAGGCAAACCTGAGGAACCATTTTCCCGCGCTCTTGTCATTGTTACCTTATTATTAAAAACGCGGCAAAGGTAAACAAATAATTTGGACGACGCAATACGTCATCGCGGAGACGCTTACACATGGCCTTGAGATTATGGGATTAGGCCTGATTGACATTGATGCCAATGACTGTATCATGCTAAGGGTCCACCAGAGTCTCACCAACAAAGAACTTGGCCTTAGGGACAAGAGCATGACAGACTTATTAATAACATGCTTTTTAAATCCTCCTTGGCAGTGATGTCAGGGAGGATTTTTGTTTCATTTTACTCTGTGCCTCTGTGTCTTTGTGTTCAAATATACCCTCAAAAGTAAAAAACTGCTAAATAAATCAGGATAAATTTGGAGATTATTTATTTTTTTTTCTACTTTTGCATATAAATAAATCGTCAAGAACAAAACAATTATATAAAAATGCTTATGAAAAGGATACTCTTTATCGTATTTGCCATCGTGATTAGCTGCCATGTCAGCATAGTAAGGGCACAAGGTAATGCCAACTCATCGATGAAACAAGGTCAGGATTTCCTGGCCAACAAGGAATATGTCAAGGCGCGCAGTTGCTTCCTCCATGCCTTCAATTCCTTTGTCGCCAGTGGACAGAGCGACAAAGCCACATACTGCGGCACCAGGGCGGCATCGCTCTATTATCGCGAAAACTACTATAAAGAGGCATTCGACATATTGAGGGCCGCCGATCAATGTATCGTACAGGGCGAGCAGAAGAGCAGCTCCCAGCGTCCCGACCTCCGCTATGCCACTACCAAGGAGCGCCTTCAGATGTACACCCGAATGCGCAAGGCTAGCAGTGCTGCCGAGCAGATTTCCCGTCTCGACGCCTATGCCAATGCCGCTGCCAACGACTCGCTGAATAAAGACCTGCTCTACACCAAGGCCAGTCATTATTACACCTTCGGCATGACCGCCAAGGGTGATGAGGCTATCGACCAGCTCATTAAGGAATATCGTGATGCAAAGCAATATGACAAAGTCATCGACACCTATCGCACCCTTATAGGTATAGCACGCAAGAGCGGTAATGCCGCCATGACCTCGCGCACGTACGAACAATATATAATATGGAAAGACTCGCTGAAGGTGCTCAAGGCTCTCGACGAGATTAATGCCTTGAAGAAAGAATGTAGCGAGAAACAGACAACCATTGACGATAAGGAAAGTTCGCTGCGCAACCGTCAGTATGTCATTGTTGCACTGTGTATTCTATCCGCCATCCTCGCCGGTGCACTCATCTTTGGAGCTATCGTCCTCGTGCGTTTCATCCTCCTCACTCGCAAGCAGAAGAAAGCTATTGAGGTGGCTCGTGAACATAACGAGCAGAAGAGCCGTTTCATACGCAATATCTCCGCACAGATATCACCTACACTTGGCAAACTTGATCCGAAGTTGCCGCCCGTCAAGGCTCTCAATGGCTTTATGGCCCATATCGAGGAGATGTCGCAGTTGGAGGATACAGTGGCTGAGCCTTGCGAGATGGAGGAGAGGAATATATCAGCTTTCTGCGACTCTGTCGCCAAGAAGATGGAAGGCAAGATAGCCAACGGAGTCAATTTTGTTGTCAACGCTCCAAAGCTCAGTATGAAGCTTAATGCCGATATGCTCGAGCGCATTCTTCTCCATCTGCTTGATAATGCCGCCTATTACACTCCCGCAGGTGGCAAGATAACTCTCGAATACAAGAAGCGTGGAGCGCACACCCATCAGTTTGTGGTAAGCGATACTGGCACAGGCATCCCCGAGGACAAGCGTGCCGACCTCTTCAAACCCTTTGCCGCTGTTCACGACCTCACAGAGGGCGACGGACTTGGTCTTCCCATCTGCTCGCTGATGGCTACCCGCATGAATGGCACTCTCTCCCTCGACGAGTCATACACCAAGGGTGCGCGCTTCGTGCTCGAACTGCATACTTAATATAGGAATTGGCAGAACGCCGGAGAATATTGCCGCCACCCCTTCAATTTTCATTCTTCTTAGCCTTTTTGTTGAATCTCCATGTGAGCCTCATCATGCAATAGCGGGGGATGACGTTGTAGTAGGTTTGGGTCATACCCTGGGCATTCACGTAGTGACGGGCATTGCTCAGTTGGCCGAGGATATCGAGGGCATCAAACTGCAGGAGGAGATTGCCCTTGAAGAATCGCTTGGTGAGGCGGGCATTCCAGAGGAGTTCGTCGGTGTTCATGTCCGACGACGAGTAGCCCCTTCGCTGATACATCGTCAAGTCGGTGGCGAGTTGCATGTTCCATGGCAGTTCTAACTGCGTGGCAAAACCATAGTTGAAGTCGGTGACGTTGATGGGGACGAAGTTCTCGCGGTTGCCAGTTGAGTGGCAATATGTGATGTCGCCCTTCAGGCTTGTCTCCATCTTGTCGGATGCCCGCCATGTGAGTCGCAATCCGTTTCCGATGTTATGTGTGTTCACCACCGAGCGTGTCGCCTTCACAATCTCTGCGGTATTATAGCCATCTCCATTTATAGAGCCGTTGAGGTCAACGTTATGCATATATTTATAGGATGGCTTTACCTTCAGTCGCCATTTGTCGCTCTTCACCAAGGGGAAGTCAACCTCCGAGTTGAAGTCTATGCTCCAGTTGCCGTTCACGTTCTCCGGCTTTGCCGTTGTCTTGCCCGTAGTGCGGTCATAGACAGTTCCCATGGCGATGGCGTTCTGCGTTACATACATGTTCATGTTTGTGTTAAACAAGGTCTTGCCCCATCTGTTGGCATAATATGACGAAATTGTATGGAAACGCATGTCCTTAAGGTCAGGATTTCCGAGTGTTATGTACAACGGATTACTGTTGTCGATCAACTGCAACTTCTGTTCGAGTGGGGCAATGTTTTTGCTTGAAAAATATGCAATCCTGAAACTCATGCCTTTTCCATAGTTTTGCAGCATAAAAATCATGTTAGTTTCCCACGCCCATTTGTTGTCTGTAATAGTGGTGTCTGTTTGGTTGCTGATGTAATGCAGGCGGTTGTTTGTATTGGAGAAACCGAAGCGTGTCATAAACACTAGAAACATTCCATTCTTAAACCATTTGTCATACTGGTATTGAAACTTAGGAGTAATAATGTCCTCATTATTCTTCCTCCATTTGCTGTTGTCCCTGTCCATTGCCTCTTCCATTCTCTCCATCGACGGCAATGTGCCAAGCTCTCCGTCGAAGTCTTTTAGTCTGTTCAGCAGATATAGTGAGCGGTTGTCCTTCAAACTGGTGTGTTGAAATTTCATTCCGGCATATATAGAATGGTATCTCTCCTTGCCAAGCCTGCAACCCAATAAGCCTTCGATGCTAAACTCCTGCTTTGTTGATTTTGTGGCGTCGTACCTGTTGCGGCGGTCGTCCTGATCACTGCCCTTTTGTGGATATTCAAGCAGATAATGGTCGAAGTTGTCATTCTTATCTTCATTGTAATTATGCTCCCAATTAAGGTCTATGTCGATTCTGTCGTTATATTTTGGTGACGCATGCAGTGAACTCCACGTCTGTGACGTCATAGTGTGTCCGTCGCCCTTTGAATGGGTGAGGTTGCGTGTTATGGCATACTTGCGTAGCAGTGAGCCGGCATTAGGATTGAGTATGCTGTCTGTCCAATTTTCGCCCAGTCTTTCCCCAATGTCCTCAAGGAATGTTGCACTTGCGCCTTGGGCACCGTTGCTCCTGTCCTGATATTTTATTTCATTTTGGAAATTAACATTGATGTGTTTAAGTCCCATAAAACTTCTTTGCGACAAGAGGTATATCCTATTGCTCATTGACAAGTCTAAGTTCTTGCCAAACGAGTTGTTCACGCTCCTGCCATAAGTGTTGCCCGACTCAAGAAAACTCTCGTTGACGCTGTGACTGTCGTTTTCGCTGTCAGTGTATTTTAGTCTTCCCGAACCGTTGTAATCTATTGAAAAACCGTCTTTCTCGTTCTCATATTTGCCCTCAATGCCGAGGTCGTAGAGGGTCATGAGTCCTTGTGACTGTTGCAGCGGTGTCCAGTCGCCTTGTTCACCCGGTTTGCGGTCGTCGTTGAGGTTGTTGGTGTTGCCGAAGATGGAGAGGCGCGACTTGTCGGTGAATCGCAATCCGAATAGTCTGCCGAGCTTACGGCTTTCGCTGCCTGCTCCCACCTCCACGTTCGACACCCAACTCTTGGCGTATTCGCGTTTCAGTCGGATGTTGAGCACCGACTCTTTTTCCACATGTTCTGCCATCGACGTGTTCTTGTATTTATCCGGTACTCTCAGATACGACTGCACCTTCGTCACCATATAAGATGGCAGGTTGTCGAGTATCAGTTCGCGGTCGGAGTTGAAGAAGTCCTTGCCGTTGAGCATCAGCACATCCACGCGTTTGCCGTTGACGGTTATCTCGCCGCCCTTCTTCAACTCCACTCCGGGCAGCTTTTTTATCAGTGCGTTGAGCATAGAGCCTTCGGGCAGTTCGAATGCGTCGGCATTATATGTCAGTGTGTCTCCGTCCATATAGAACTTCACCTTCGATGCCGTCACCACCACCTCGTCGAGCACTACCTCACGCTTCTTTGGCAGTCGTTTGAGAGCCACATCTTTCAGTTTGCGATAATACTCGTACTTATGAAACCGTTTTATTTGAAATGGGATATATCTCACCTGATATTCAGGAGTCTCGTACTTTATAAGATAGTTGCCCACCGAGTCGATTTTTACGTTATATTCAGTGCCTACCCATTGGTTTTTCCTCACCATCTCGCTTTTCATCTCCGTACTGTAGCTTCTGAGCAGTGAGCATTTAACGGAATCCACCCCCTCACGATTGAGATAATCCACAACAATAATGCGAATGTAAAGTCCGTGCTTATTCTCCTTCTTATGGGCTTTCACGCCAATGG
>JALFCG010000121.1 GCA_022771265.1 Prevotella sp. | reverse complement strand
CTCGTGAGTTCACTGTCAATGTGACAAAGCCTGGTAAGTCGGGTGCTGACGAGATTAAGCAGATGCTTGCCAACTTCCGCGCTAATCCTCCAAAGGAGCTTGCAGGAAGTCCTGTAGTTGTTGTGAAGGACTATCAGTCACTTGAACTTACAACACCAGAAGGCACGACAAAACTTGACATGCCGACCACAAGCAACGTGCTCCAATACTTCTGTGAAGATGGTACAAAGGTCAGTGTTCGTCCTTCTGGAACAGAGCCGAAGATTAAGTTCTACATTGAGGTGAAGGACAATACAATGAAGAGCGCTGCTGACTACGACCGTTGTGTTGAGGAAGCCAATGCAAAGATTGAGGCAGTGAAAAAGTCATTGAACTTGTAACCACTTGGAATAATATGATAAAAAAAGGAGTTGAGGGAAATCTTCCTTCAACTCCTTCTTTTTTGTCCTGCTTTTATTCCGTCAATCCTGGTTCTTGATATAGATATCTCTTTTTGGGAACGGCATTTCTATGTTGTTATCGTTCAGGGTTTCATATACGCAGTGGCGTATGTCGCCTTCGGTGTAAGCCTGTTTCAACACGTCCACCCAGCAAAGCAGCTTAAGGTTGATGCTGCTGTCCCCAAAGTCGAGGAACACCACCTTTACAGGCTTCTCACTGTCGATGAAAGGATGATGCAGTGAGCTGACAGCCTCTTCCACTATTCTGCAGGCCTCCTTGATGTTTGTGCCATAGCCAACGCCGAACACGATGGCAGACAGTGCATAGCCATGGTTTTTTGTGAGGTTTTTGTAGTTTTTCGTGAAGAGCTGGCTGTTTTGGAAAGCAATGACTGAACCGTCAGTCGATTCTATCAGCGTACTGACGTAGCTTATGGATGTCACCTTCCCCCTTATTCCGTCACATTCGATGAGGTCTCCCACCTTTATACGTCCTGTCATGAGCGAGATACCGTAGTATATGTTCTCCAGAATATCCTTAGATGCGAAACCGATACCTGTGGATAATCCTCCTGTTACAACCATCAACCATGCGAAGCTGATGTCGAATATTGACAGGACGACAAGAAACCAAGCGCCCCATACTACAACTTGAAGTACATTTTTGCTCATCATCTCTCGGCTGGCTGCTGTCGTTGGATCCAAACGTTCAAACTGCAGTCTAAGCAGAGCTCTTGCCGTGGTGCAGATGTATGAGAAGATGAACCACAGACTTACGGCTGTTGACAGCCTGATAATACTAATCTTAAGGTTTTCGAGATGTATGAAGTTCGTTGTGAATATTTTCCAGCAGAGCACGCTGAGGTTGAACACGTCAGCAGCCCAGTATATTGACAGCATGACAGACGACACACCCATTATTGGCAGTATGGCCTGATTGCAGAAGTGGTAGAACCACGTGGAGGTTATCGGTCGGTTGTCGATGTGCTTTCGTTTGCCAATGATTTTTATCCATCGGCTAATGCTTGCGATTGTGAGAATGCACGTAAGCTGCATAATCCACCATATAAGCACCTGTACGCTCATCAGTGTATAGCCAGACCATGACGATACGACAGAGAAGAGAAACACCATCAGTGAGCAGAACGAATAGAACATATCAACTCTTGGCACACTTCTTTGGTAACGTCTGATCATCAGTCCTTGCCAAATACTGCTCACAAGAAGAATTGGAGGAAATATGAGGTTTACCAGTTCGTTAGGTATCAGTATGATGCGGAACGAGATGACTATGAACCCTACTGTAATAAGTGGAGAGTATATACGGAAAGCGGCTCTCATGTGTTCGTGGCTCAGACGCAGCAGCAGTGAGAACAGTACGATACCCAGTAGCCATGCATATTCTACAAGCAGGTCGCTTGCCATGATTACGAAGTTTTGGCTTGTTGTCGCCCTTATTACAGCCAATATGATGGCAAAGGTGAATGTTGTCGATGCCATAATAAAGTAGGCGGGGCGTTGGAGAAATTCTTTCTTTCTTATGCGTCGTGGAAGCAATCTCTTGATTATCAAGATGTTTAGCAGCGACGCGATGACTCCATAGAAGAAAATGACGATAAACAACCCGAATATCAGCTTGCTGTCCCACTGTGAGTTGATCAACGGCCTTGTCTTGTATTTCTCCTCCACAGTTTGTTGCATTTGCATCAGCACGAACCGCAGTCGTTTCAGCACAGTGAAGTATCCGTCGCTTCCGTTCTTGAAGATGTCGGTCTGAATGTCATTGTATCGTTTGTTGGCATAGTCGTTGATTTCCTGCAGATGGGCGGCAGTCCTGTTGTATATGCGGATAAAGTCGTTGGTGTTCTTGTAGTTTTCGCGTAGTTTCTGAAGAATGGCAGTAGAGAGCCTTATACACTCGTCGCGGTCGTTTCTCGCCTTTTGGGTCAGCATCATGTCAGGCATTTCCTTAAGGCTTTTTGACAGACTGTCATATCGGGCGATGTCGAGTCTTGTCCTGCTGAGGAAGCTGACGAAAGGTATTCTCACTCTTGTGAAATCATGATACTGTTGTGTTGCCTCATGGCATGCATATGTAAGGTCAAACACGTAGTCCTGCTTTTGGGAGTATAGCATTAGTGCGTTTTGGTTGCTTTTCTGCCACACTTCCATTATTCTCCTTTTGACTTCGTTGCTTCTTCGTTCCTGCATTGCTGCCCTTGCTGCCTGCTCGCGATATTGAGTCGTCAGTTCTGTTCGTAATATCGACAAGGTCTTTTCGAGGTTTTCCTCTTTCAGCACAGCCGAGGCCTTTCCTGCGAACAGTGTAAGCAGGAACACCACGATTGCCGCTTTTGTGAATAGTATGTTTTTTCCTGTCATAGTATAATTCGGTTTTTCATGTCGAGTCATTTCATTACTTCAGCGAAAGTTTTTCGTCCTTTTGCATAATAGTCCCAAAGTATGGATTTGTTCACACGTTCGGGAATGTCATTGAGCCTTGCGTTTTTTCTGATTTTCATTCGTTTTTCGGCAAAGTCTGGTTTCCATTTCCTGAAATCCTTCCTTGCCCTGAACACAGCCTTGAAGTCTCCCCAACTTCTGCCGATGACGAGCATTTGCAGTGCAGCGAGATAGTCGAGAAACCATCTCGCCCTCATCACCCTGTCCAATTCCTTTGCGGGCAGGTTCTTGTAAAGCATAGTGAGGTTGTTGCGGAAGTTGAGGTATGTCTTCATAGGGTTTCCTTTGGGCAGGGTTCCACCTCCTACGTGATACACCTTGCTGCTTGGAATGCAGTATATCTTGCGTCCAAGAGTACGGAGTTGCCAGCAAAGGTCAATCTCTTCGTTGTGTGCAAAGAACTTAGAGTCCAATCCTCCTACCTTCCAGTAGTCGGTACTCCTTATCATCATGCAAGCTCCTGTTGCCCAGAGTATCGGAATTGTCGTGTCATACTGCCCGTTGTCTTGCTCTACGGTGTCGAAGATTCTTCCCCTGCAGAAAGGATAGCCGAAGCGGTCGATGAATCCTCCGCAAGCTCCAGCATACTCAAACGCTTTGTTGTCAGCCATTGCAAGCAGTTTTGGCTGGCATGCCGCCGCTTCGGGATGAGTGTCGAGAAAGTCTGTCATTGGTCTCAGCCAGTTTTGTGTCACTCTCACGTCAGAGTTCAGTAGGACATAATACTCGGCTTTCACCTTTTCCAATGCCTTGTTGTATCCTTCTGCAAACCCCCAGTTGCGTTCGAGTTCAATGACTTTTATTTCAGGGTAGTCCGAATGCAGCATATTGACAGAGTCGTCGGTTGAAGCGTTGTCCGCTACATATACAACAGTATTGTCGTCAACCGAATACTTGACGACATCCGCAAGATATTTTCTCAGCATTCCTTTCCCGTTCCAGTTAAGGATTACTATAGCAGTCTTGTCCATTATATTATTACTCCCATCAGTGATGTCTTGTCGTGGTTGAAGTCACCAAGACGCACTTCCATAATTTGGTTGTCGTATTCCTCTCGAGCCACGTGTGGTGGCAGTTCCACGCGAATGTAGTTCTCTGTGAATCCGTGCATTGCCTTTCCTCTTGGAGCTTTCTCAAACAAGACCTTGGCCGTCTTTCCTGTGTGTGCGGCATAGAATGCCTGTGTCTTGGTGTCGGAGAGAGCCAAAAGGCGGTTGCTGCGCTCCTTTTTTGTTCGCTCGTCAACCTTGTACTCTATTTTTAACGCAGCGGTACCTGGTCGTTCGGAATAGGGGAACACGTGAAGTTGTGTGACATCGAGCGATTTGAGAAAGTCGAAAGTCTCCTCAAAACATTCTGGTGTTTCTCCTCTGCACCCGACCATCACATCCACTCCGATGAACGCCTCAGGCATCACCTGTTTAATGTGGCGAATCTTGTCGGCAAACAACCTTGTGTCGTAATGCCTGTGCATCAGTTTCAGCACCTTGTCACTACCGCTCTGCAGCGGTATGTGGAAGTGGGGCATGAATGCACGGCTGTTGGCGCAGTAGTCAATGAGTTCCTCTGATGCGAGGTCTGGCTCAAGGCTGCTTATTCGGAATCGCTCTATACCTTCCACTTCATCGAGTCTTTTGACGAGTTCTACGAACGTTTCTCCTGTTGTTTTCCCGAAGTCTCCGATGTTCACTCCCGTCAGTACGATTTCCTTTCCCCCTTCCTTTGCGGCTTGCCGCGCCTGTTCCACCAGTGAGTCGATGGTTGGGTTTCGGCTGAATCCTCTTGCGAAAGGAATGGTGCAATAGGTACAGAAATAGTCGCATCCGTCCTGCACCTTAAGGAAGTATCGTGTGCGGTTTCCTCTCGAACAGCTCGGTGCGAAGGATTTGATGTCCTTCGTTTTCACCGAGTAATGTTCGTGTAGGTGGTTTTCTTGTGACTCTGCCGCAGCCCATTTTTCTGACAGGAACTGAACGAGGTTAGCTTTTTCGTTGCTTCCGAGCACGAGGTCAACGCCCTCAATCTCGCTGATTCTCTGTGGTTCGAGCTGCGCATAACACCCTGTGACGACGACAAACGCTCCTGGGTTGCATCTGACCATCCGGTTGATGGCTTGTCTGCATTTGTGGTCAGCCACGTCAGTTACCGAGCAGGTGTTGACAAGGCACAAGTCAGCCTTTTCGCCTTTTTGTGCCGTGACGACTCCCATGTCTTGAAGCATTTTCCCGAAAGTGGAAGTTTCCGAGAAGTTCAGCTTGCAGCCTAAGGTGTAGTAAGCTGCCTTTTTCCCCTGAAAGGCCGATGAGTCAATCATGTCAGCAAGCCTTGAAACTCATGTCAAGTCCTTTTACCGAGTGAGTTAGAGCCCCTACAGAGATAAAGTCAACACCACACTCAGCATAGTCTCTAAGAGTGTCGAAAGTGATACCTCCGCTTGACTCTGTTTCATACTTGTGGTTGATAATCTCCACAGCTTTTCTTGTGTCGGCAGGTGAGAAGTTGTCGAGCATTATTCTGTCAACGCCTCCCCGTTCGAGCACTTGCTGCAGCTCGTCGAAGTTTCTCACTTCAATCTCTATTTTCAGTTTGAGATTGTTTTTCTCAAGATACTCGTGGCATCTGTCTATTGCATTGCGTATTCCTCCTGCGAAGTCAACATGATTGTCTTTCAGAAGAATCATGTCGAAGAGTCCTATTCTGTGGTTGCATCCTCCACCGATTTTCACTGCAGCTTTTTCCAGCATTCTCAGTCCCGGTGTAGTCTTTCTTGTGTCGAGAACTCTTGTTCCTGTGCCTTTCAGTCTTTCGACATATCGGCTCGTGGTGGTGGCTATTCCGCTCATTCTCTGCATGATGTTGAGCATGAGCCTTTCTGTCTGCAGCAGTGAGCGTACTTTTCCGCTGACCACCATGGCGATGTCACCTTTCTTCACTTTTGTTCCATCTTCCATAAGTATCTCTACTTTGAGTTCCGGGTCGAATCTTCGGAACACTTCCTTTGCCACTTCCACTCCTGCAAGCACTCCGTCTTCCTTTATCAGCAGGTGTGACTTCCCCGTTGCATCTTCAGGAATGCAGCAGAGTGTGGTATGGTCGCCGTCGCCAATGTCTTCTGCAAAGGCGAGATCTATGAGTTTGTCAACAAGTTCTTCTACTTTTAGCATAATACAATATATTAATAATCGTGTGTGAATTACAAATAAACGCCTACGCCGAGTCTGAATCCGATGGTGCTATAGTCCTTGTGAGACTTGAACGACTGGTTGTAGTATATCTCCGGCTCAATGGTCACATTGCGGCAGAGGAAGAAGGCGTAGCCTACGTGGATGCTTGGCATGAAGTCGTCGCGCGAACCGCCGGCATGAACAAAGTTCAGTCCTGCTCCGAGGAAAATGCCGTTCTGCTCGATATAATAACGTGCTCCGGCACCAATGTTCACGTATGAAGGCATGTCGGTGCTCTTCTGATAGCCAACGTTTCCAAGCAGCATAACGTTATCTTGGATGAGGTAGCCTCCCTTGGCCTGAATGCCGAAGTTGGCCTTCTCGCTGCCGTTATAGCTCAGGTTAAGTCCTGATAGTGACAGGTTTCCGTATTTCTTTCCGGCTTCAAACTGTGCATTTGCAGACACTACTGCCATTAAGGCAATGATTAGCAGACATAATTTCTTTTTCATAAGCATTAAATGTTTAATTGTTATCTTTTATGGTTTTGTTTTTCTCGTAGCGTGAATGCCATACCTGGAACCAGACAAACGAAAAGACAAGCACGGCGATGCCAAGTGGATAGCCGACAGATTCCGACATGCCGAAAGCCTGGTGGGAAACGAAGAGGAACGTCGAGCACACTGTGGTCATGAACAGTGCTGGTATGAGCGTGATGACATAGGGTTTGCTTTTGATGGCGAGATAAACAGTCATGGTCCATAGTCCGAACACTGCCAGCGTCTGGTTAGCCCATCCGAAATACTTCCACACGGTGTTAAAACCGTCAGGATTGCCTGTCTGCCAGAATAACAGCACTATACATGCCAAAAACATTGGAACGCAGACGAGCAGTCGGCTGCTTATTTTCTTTTGCTTGAAATGCAGCTCTTCTGCGATAATGAGGCGTGCAGAGCGGAATGCAGTGTCTCCGCTGGTGATGGGTGCAGCTACCACTCCAAGTACAGCCAATATACCTCCCACGACTCCTAACCAGTCCTCACACATCAGGTAAACCACCTTTGGCGCTGATGTTGAAAGTCCCAATTCCTTGGTCGCGTCGAAAAGCGTATAGCCCGGGGTAGGGTCGCCATAGAAGAAATATGATGATACGGCAGCCCAAACAAGAGCCACCACACCTTCGGTAATCATAGCTCCATAGAAAATCGGTCGCCCCAATTTCTCGCTTTTCAGACAACGTGCCATTAGAGGGCTTTGTGTAGCATGGAAACCGCTGATGGCTCCACAGGCAATGATAATGAACAGGCAGGGGAACAACTGGTCCTTGAATGAAGGGTCAACAGTCAGTGCCTTGTTGCCAAGCCCGTCCCATATTTCCGGTATCGATGGCCACTTGGCTACGAGTACTACCGACAGAGCCACCGCCATGAACAACAACGCAATGGCAAATAGCGGGTAGATGCGGCCTATGAGCTTGTCGATGGGGAGCAGTGTTGCGACGATGTAATAGCAGAATATTATCACTATCCACATAGTCGTTGTCCCTCCGAACATCTCGAGAATCTCCGCAGGGCTATAGACGAATACCGAACCCAAAATCAGCAGCAGGAACACCGAGAAGACGAGTATTGCCTTCTTTGCCTTGCCTCCGAGATATTTACCGACGATGGCAGGAAGTCCCGCACCGTCGTTGCGCATTGAGAGCATGCCAATCATGAAGTCGTGGACTGCACCGGCAAAGATGCAACCAAGGACAATCCAGAGGTACGACGACGGACCGAACTTAGCTCCCATGATAGCACCGAATATTGGTCCCGTTCCGGCAATGTTCAGGAACTGTATGAGAAACACTTTCCAGTTGGGCATCACGATGAAGTTAACTCCGTCGGCCTTGGCCACGGCTGGTGTCACACGCCCGTCAGGAGCGAATACCTTATCCACGAATTTGCCATAGGTAAAATAGCCGGCGACAAGAGCCAAAAGGCAAATAACGAATGATATCATACTGGTATTTTTTATTTTAATTAGTTGTTTTCTTTTTTCTTGTATTTAGAGTGCCAAACGTGGTAGTAGCCCCAAATGCCTGACGCAACGGCAAAGCCGAGGGGATAGCCTACAGCATCAGGGAAGGAGAGAAGCTGGCGCGACACGAACAGGTAGGTGGCACATACGAAGGTCATGAACACTGCCGGTACATATGTAATCATATATTGCTTCTTTTCCGTCACGAGGTATACGGTCAGCGACCAGAGTGTTATTGCCGTGAGACATTGGTTGAACCATCCGAGATATTGCCATAGCGCTCCGAAACCGTCAGGGCTTGAAATCTGCCACATAAGCAGCGAGAACGTGCAAAGGAACAGCGGCACGGTAATCATCAGTCGTCTTCTCATCGTGCGTTGTTCCACCTTAATGAAGTCGGCAATTATCAGTCTTGCCGAGCGTAGCGCGGTGTCGCCTGTCGATATTGGCGCTGCCACCACACCAATGAGTGCCAGAATGCCGCCTGCCACGCCTAACCAATCCTTGCATATGATGTTAACCACTTGTGGGGCAGGAGTGAGGAAACCGCTGTTGCCGCCTGTTGCCATCACTTCATACCCCGGTTGTGGGTCGGCATAGAAGAAGTAGGAACCTACAGCAGCCCATATCAGGGCTACAATACCTTCGGTTATCATTGCCCCGTAGAACACTGGCCGACCCATTCTCTCGCTGGCCATACATCTTCCCATCAGAGGGCTTTGTGTTGCATGGAAACCGCTGATGGCTCCGCATGAAATCACGATGAACAAGCAAGGGAAGATGTTGTCCTTCCACGTAGGACTTGTTTCCGCAGCCTTGTTGCCAAGCCCGTCCCATAACTCGGGTATCGACGGCCATTTAGTAATCATCACTACCAGCATTGCCACCGCCATGAATAGCAGGGAGAACGCAAACAAAGGATAGATGCGCCCTATGATTTCCTTTATCGGAAGCAGTGTTGCGATGACGTAGTAAACAAGTATTGCCACAACCCATACGGACACCGTTCCTACCATGTTTCCAAGAATCACTGCAGGACTGTAGATGAACACAGCACCGACAATCATCAGCAGGAACACCGTAAGCACAAGCATCGCCTTTCTCATCTTGTTGCCGAGATACTTGCCAATCACCTCAGGCAGACCGATGCCTCCGTTCCTCATCGATACCATTCCGCTGAGGTAGTCGTGAACGGCACCCGCGAAGATGCAACCGAACACAATCCACAGATAAGCCGATGGTCCGAACTTCGCTCCCATAATGGCACCGA
The DNA here is from genome assembly GCA_022771265.1 of Prevotella sp. Classification (GTDB taxonomy): domain Bacteria; phylum Bacteroidota; class Bacteroidia; order Bacteroidales; family Bacteroidaceae; genus Prevotella. Next base: position 5,106 of record JALFCG010000121.1, on the reverse strand, counting down.
ATATAGGTCCAGTCCCCGCAATGTTGAGGAACTGAATCATGAAAATCTTCCATTCAGGAAGTTTGATAAAGTCAACGCCGTCAGCTTTCTGCATGACTGGCGTGGGACGGTTGTCGGGTGCAAACACTTTCTCGACAAACCTTCCGTAAATTGCATATCCCAATACTAATGCCAACAGGCTTATAACGAAAGAAACCATTTTTCCCTTATGTTTTTTAGAATAATTTGGTGCAAAAGTAACAATTAAATTTGAAATATGAAAAAAAACTCATAACTTTGCACCCAAAAATTACAAAAAAGAATGAAACATTCCATATTTGGGGTAAAAATTGCCGTATTTTTTGCCTTATGCGCCCTCGCTGCGACAATTTCGGCAAAAGGAAAACACGAAATAAGGGCTGTTTGGCTCACTACCATTGGTGGACTTGACTGGCCTCACTATTATGCGCAGTCTCCAGCATCGGCGGAAAAGCAGAAAAAGGAATTCACCGACATGCTTGACCGCCTTCGCCTTGCCGGCATCAACACTGTGCTGCTTCAGACGAGAGTAAGGGCGACCACTGTCTATCCCTCTGCCATCGAGCCTTGGGATGGCTGCATGTCGGGCCGTCCGGGACTGTCGCCTGGCTACGACCCTCTTGCCTTTGCCGTCGAGGAGTGCCACCGCCGTGGCATGGAGCTCCACGCGTGGGTGGTAAGCATCCCCATAGGCAAGTGGAACAATTATGGGTGCCGCAGGCTCCGCAAGGCTCGACCGGACCTCGTGAAGCGCATAGGCGACGAAGGATTCATCGACCCTGAGAAGCCGGCAGCAGCAAGCTATATTGCCTCCATCTGTGCCGAGATAACCAGCAACTACGACATCGACGGTATACATCTCGACTATATCCGCTATCCTGAGACATGGAAAGGGCGTATCGACCACGTGAAGGGTAGGGCAAATATCACTCGTATCGTCAGGTCAACCACCGAAACAGTGAAGAGGCTAAAACCATGGGTGAAGATGAGCTGCTCTCCAGTGGGAAAGCATGACGACCTCTCACGTTTCTCGAGCTATGGATGGAATGCCCGCACTAAAGTGTGCCAGGACGCTCAGCAGTGGCTTGCCGACGGACTTATGGACCAGCTATACCCGATGATGTACTTCCGTGGCAACCAGTTCTATCCTTTTGCCATCGACTGGAAGGAGAACGTCCACGGTGGTTCTGTAGCCCCTGGACTTGGCATATACTTCCTCTCGCCCCGTGAGAAAGACTGGGACGTCGAGATCATACGCCGCCAGCTCCATTTCCTTCGCGACGAAGGCCTCGGACAGGCTTTCTTCCGCTGTAAGTTCCTGCTCGACAACGTCAAGGGTATCTATGACCTCGTGAGCGATGAGGTCAACGTCTATCCCTCGCTCGTGCCACCTCTTGTCTCAGCCACCCCCTTGCCTCAGCCTCCGCGCGACCTCGTACTTCAGCGTGTCAACGGCACCGACCGCCTCTCGTGGATTTCCGACAAGCCTTGGCCTCAGTCCGACGGCATGTATCACCTTTTTAATATATATGCTTCGACTACCTATCCTGTCGATACCTCAGACCCCGCCAACCTGCTTGCTTCCCGCCTGCAGTCCACGTCTCTCGATGTGCCAACGCCTTCGGGCATGAAGCCACTTCATTACGCCGTCACCTCCACCGACCGTTTCTCCCGTGAGAGTAGCGCCGTCACGACCGCTGCTCCATCTTCATCTTGCGGAAGCCGTCATGACAACATGCTTCGCTGCGACGGCACTACGCTTTTCCTTCCTATCGTAGCCACTGATGCAGCCTATCTCGCGGTGGAGAGCACCGTTGGCAACATCGTCACTACGCGTCCTTACGCTGCCACCGTCGATGTAAGCACAGTGCCTGACGGCTTTTACGTGGCACGTACCCTAAACCGTAAGGGAACTGCCCACCGCCTGGGTTTCTTCATAATTAACAGAAAACAATGAAAATGGAAAAAATCATATTGGGCATCGACCCGGGAACCAATATCATGGGCTATGGCGTGATAAAAGTCAACGGCAATAAGGCTGATATGGTCACCATGGGCATCATCGACCTGCGCAAGTTCGGCGACTCCTACCTCAAGCTCGGTCACATTTTTGAGCGCGTGACAGGCATCATCGATGCCTACCTGCCTGACGAGATGGCTATCGAGGCACCCTTCTTTGGCAAGAACGTACAGTCGATGCTTAAGCTCGGACGAGCCCAAGGCACTGCCATAGCCGCTGCCATCCACCACGGAGTGCCAATCCATGAGTATGCTCCGCTGAAGATAAAAATGGCAATCACTGGCCAGGGACAAGCCTCAAAGGAACAGGTGGCGGCAATGCTCCAGCGTCTCCTCAAGCTCGACCCCAAGGAGATGTGCCGCTTTATGGATGCCACCGATGCTCTCGGCGCAGCCTACTGCCACTACCTTCAGATGAGTCGCCCGGACACTGGCGCCAAACACTATCGCGGCTGGAAGGACTTTGTCAACAAAAACAAGAATATATGCAAAGGATAATCGAAATCACCAACGGCGTGCCACGTATGCCTGAATGGCGTCTTGCACAGCCAGTCAACTTCATCCTCAACGAAGGCGAACACATTGCTGTCACCGGCGACAACGCCTCGGGCAAATCCATGTTCGTAGATATCATAACAGGACGCCATCCGCTGCTCGCCGATGAGCCGAAATACGACTTCACGCCAAGTCGTCATGAGATGGTTTCCGAAAACATAAAGCATATCGCCTTCCGTGACTCCTACGGCGACAGCGACGGGCAGTACTGCCTGCAACGCCGCTGGAACCAGCAGGAGATTGACAGCGAGACACCTGTTGTCGGCGACCTCCTCGAAAAGGCGTTCCTCATTTCCGGCGACGACACAGCCGAACGTCGCGCCATGCAGTCGCACCTTTACGACCTTTTCCACATACGCCACCTGCTCGACAAGTACATAATACTTCTCTCCAGCGGCGAGCTGCGCAAGTTCCAACTTGTCAAGACCCTCCTTGCCGACCCACGTGTGCTTGTCATCGACAATCCCTTCATCGGTCTTGATGCCGACACTCGTGACCAAGTGAAGCAACTGCTCGCCGCCATGACACGCGAGCGTCCGCTACAGGTCATCCTTGTGTTGTCAAAGCCCGACGACATCCCCGACTTCATTACCCATATCGTAGAAGTTAACGACATGGTTGTGGGAGAGAAAATCGCCCGCGAGCAATATTTCGCCGGCAACAACTTTTACGCGTCCTGCGACCCTCTCACCGTTCAGTCAGTGCACGATGCTGTCGTCAATCTGCCTTACCGTAGTGAAGTCGCCGCTCATGGTGAAGTGATAAGGATGAACGACGTAAGCATTCGCTATGGCGAACGCGTCATCCTCGACTCGCTCAACTGGACCGTGATGAGCGGCGAGCGATGGGCTCTTAGCGGACAGAATGGAGCCGGCAAGTCAACACTCCTCTCTCTCGTCTGTGCCGACAATCCACAGAGTTACGCATGCGACATCACCCTCTTCGGCCGTCAGCGCGGTTCTGGAGAGAGCATTTGGGATGTCAAGCGCCGCATAGGCTACGTGTCGCCGGAGATGCACCGCGCCTACTCGCGCAATCTTCCTGCCGTGCGCATTGTTGCCAGCGGTCTCCACGACTCCGTGGGGCTATATGTCAAATCTACGCCGTCCGAATATGCCGTCTGCCGTTGGTGGATGGATGTGTTCGGCCTTCGTGGAAAGGAAGACACGTCGTTTCTCAAGCTTTCGTCGGGCGAGCAGCGTCTTGTCCTTCTTGCCCGCGCCTTTGTCAAAGACCCACAGTTGCTCATTCTTGACGAGCCTCTCCACGGTCTCGATCCTCGTCGCGCTTCCCTCGTGAAGCATGTTGTCGAGGCATTCTGCGAACGTCGTGGCAAGACGCTCGTCATGGTCAGCCACTACGAGGACGAGCTCCCGTCATGTATCGACCACCGTCTTTTCCTCAAAAGACATGTGTAGGGATGGAGTGTCTTGTGACTGCTGTCGAACGTCAACAGCGATATGCGTTGCTGCATCTCGGGATGCACCTTCTGCAGTGCCGCAGCGATACCATAAGATACTCGACGAGGTCATCATTCCATATTTCCGTCGTAACTACGACACCAATGGCAACGAGATAGCCCCGCTCTTCGTCAAGGCGGCAGAAGTGGAGAACATCTCCCTGCCAGATGATTTCTGGGAGGAGATATAATGGTTGTTAATAAGCTGGTCAATCTTTCCCCTTATAGGATAATAAATATTAAAAATGTGCGAAATATCACGTTTTTCATAGGAAAAATGAGTAATTTTGCCATAAATTTATAGGAATGGAAATAACGAGAGATATATTTAACGACCTGAAGGCTTGGAAAGACAGCAAGCGAAGGAAGCCATTGGTGATGCAGGGAGCACGCCAAGTGGGCAAGTCGTGGGCATTGAGAAGATTTGGTGAGGCCAGTTTTGAGAAGTTGGCATATTTCAATTTCGATACAATGCCTGAACTTAAGGAAGATTTCAAGCGCAGCAAGCGTCCGGCGGATATTATTAAGGTGTTGGAGATGACATCTGGTATGAGCATACAGCCAGACACCACCCTGATAGTATTCGACGAGGTGCAGGAATGTAATGAAGCGCTGAACAGTTTGAAATATTTCTGTGAAGATGCCCGTGATTATGCAATAGCCTGTGCCGGTTCATTGCTTGGTGTTGCACTCAATCGTCAAGGTGCTTCGTTTCCCGTAGGCAAGGTTGATTTCATGACTCTCTATCCATTGTCATTCACTGAGTATTTGCGAGCTGTTGATACGGGTTTGTATTCATCTTATATGATGATCGACGGCAGTATGCCTGTCCCCGAAGTGCTTCATGGTCGATTGATTGAGGCATATAAGGCATATCTCGCATTGGGCGGTATGCCGGAAGCAGTCAGTGATTTTGCCGACAATCGTGAATGGCAGGCTGTGCAAACAATTCAGCAGAATATATTAAAGTCCTATTCCCTTGACTTTTCGAAACATATCAACAACAAAGACATACCACGTGTGTTCCAAGTGTGGAACAGTTTGCAAGACCAACT
>JALFCG010000108.1 GCA_022771265.1 Prevotella sp. | reverse complement strand
TCAACCAGGCTGGAGGCTACAGCACGAAAGCTAAGAAGAGCCGCACCTATATTATATATATGAACGGCGATGTGGCAACGGCTGGCAAGGGCACCAAGGTGATGCCAGGTTGCGAAATAGTCGTGCCGGTTAAGGCAATCAGCAAGATGTCAACTACCGAAGCCGTGTCACTCGCATCGGGCACAGCGTCCATAGCCGCCATGATAGCCACCATAGCCAACTTGCTTAAATAGGAAAAACTATTAAAGAACAATGGACGAGAAGAAAGAAATGGAAGTGATAGACCTGCGGGTCGTCTTCAAAAAGATATGGTCAAGGCGGAAACTGTTCTACAAGGTTCTGCCGATAACATTCGTGGTGTCGTGCGCAATAATACTCTGTGTGCCAAGATACTATACTTCTAGCCTAAACTTGGCGCCAGAGATTGGAGGAACAGCTGGCTTGGGCGGATCATTAAGTTCTTTAGCTTCCTCATTTGGTTTTGATATCGGCGCCATGGAAACCACCGATGCCATCAGCCCTATGCTCTATCCCGACCTAATGGACGACAACGGCTTTGTCGTAGGACTGTTCGACATTAAGGTTGAAAGTATAGACGGTGAGATACAATGCTCCTATTTTGATTATTTGACCAAACACCAGAAGCGTCCTTTCTGGTCATATCCCGTAAAATGGATAAAACGTCTGTTTCAGAACAATGCCAACAAAGGCAACCAAAGCAAGCTGGACCCTTATCGTCTGACGAAGAAGCAGGACGAAGTGTGCAAGGCAATAAGAAACAATATTACGGTCAGAATTGACAAAAAGACATCGGTCATATCCATTGAGGTTGATGCCCAAGACCCTTTGGTTTGCAAGACTCTTGCCGATTCGGTTAAGGGTCGCCTGCAGACCTTCATCACCGACTATCGCACCAACAAGGCTCGTATCGACGAGCGATATTACAAGAAACTTTCCGATGAGGCTAAAGCCGAATACGAAAAGGCCCGCCGTCTCTACGGCAGCTATTCCGACTCCAATATGGACATGGTGCTTGAGAGTTATCGTGTAAAGCAAACCGACCTTGAGAACGACATGCAACTGAAGTACAACACCTATACCACCCTGATGGCGCAATACCAGATGGCAAAAGCCAAGGTACAGGAGCGCACTCCTGCCTTCACTTTGGTAAAGGGAGCAGCAGTGCCTATCAAGCCTGCAGGTCCCAAGAGGATGTTATTTGTAATTGGTATGTGCATATTGGTTACAATGATAACAAGTTTGTGGTTGATACGTGATGTTGTAAAAAAGCAATGACATTAGACAAATTCAGATACATAGACATAAGCAAATTCAGGAGATGCTTGTACATTGACTTGAACAAGTATCTTGTTTTTTGTAAGCGGGATATTGCAATAGCACTTTTCACTACAGGAATAGCAATCAATATCTTCGCTTCAATTCATGTCATGTATTTTTGGATGATAGAAGCGTATTGTTCTTTTGTGACAATGCCTTTGTTCATAATGTCAGTATTGTTGTCACGTTCGAGCCGTACTCCAATATTCATTCGCACGGATTTTCTCTTGCCCACGCTTCTTAGTTTGATTGTGCAGTATTATCAGAGTTTTGTGAATGCGCAAAATATTGTTCCTTTCATCATATCCACTGCAAGTCTTTGCATGTTCTACTGTATGTTCAGGATAGATAAGGAGATTGCAGAGAAATCATTGACCAAGATCTGCAAGGTGTTTGCGGGTTTTCTCATAATATCAATTCTGTTCTTCTTTCTTCATTTCATTGGGGTGAACCTACCCAATATGTCTGCAGAAAGAGGGAACTATTCATATACGAACTTTTTCTTTTTCTTGTTGGATGACCGTGAATTGTGGAATATCCTTATTCCTCGTTTCAACTCGGTTTTCCTCGAGCCTGGACACATGGGCACAACAATAATCATGTTGTTGGCAACTCAGATTGGCAAATGGAGAAAATGGTATAACGTTGTACTGTTTGTAGCCTTGCTCATGTCCTTCTCTTTGGCTGCATATTGCCTTGGTGTTATGCTGTTGTTTTTGCGTCTATGGATGTTGCGCAGGAAGATAGTGCTCAAGATTTTGGGTCTTCTTTCTTTCCTTGGCATTATTGTATGTGGTTCATTTGTATATAACGACGGTGACAATATGCTTAACAACCTTATCGTAATGCGTCTCGAAGTCAGCGATACAGGTGATGATTTCAAGGGTAACAACAGGGTGTCAGAGGATTTTGAGAAAGAGTTTGAGAGTTTTCTTGGTAGTTCCGATGTTTTGTTTGGACGCGAGATGGACTATGAGGGTTGGGGAAATTCCGGTTATAGAGTGTATATTTATGATTATGGAATGGCAGGTTTTGCATTGTTTCTTGTGTTTTATTTCTTTGCCTTTAGGACAGGCAGGGACATTAGGGCAATAACAACGGCTTTTGTGTTGGCAATGACCAATTTCTGGATTCGAGGCTATCCGATGTTGTTTGCCTTCCTGTACCCATATTTCATAATTTCCCAAATGAACCAAAAAAATGATACATTGAAAGAACAAAATAATGATGCAACAAAAGAATACTAAAGAACGGGTTATATTCAACACATTGTTCTTGTATTTGAGAATGATAGTGACGATAGCTGTTGGCTTGTATGCCAGCCGCATAGTCCTCAATGTGCTTGGAGAATCCGACTTTGGTATTTTTTCTCTTGTTGGCGGAGTCGTTGTCATACTGAGTTTCCTTAATTCGGGAATGCTTCAGGCCTCTCAGAGATTCTTGTCATATTCGTTGGGCAAGAGTGATTTCCAGGATGTATGCAGGACGTTTTGGGCCACGTGGTATGCTCATGCTTTCCTGGCAATTGTGATTGTGATAATAGGGGAATTGGTAGGATTGTATGTTGTTAACTATGTGCTGAGTATTCCGGCTGACCGTATGGTGTCTGCCAACTGGGTATATCAGTGCTCATTGTTCACATGTGCGGTTTCGGTATTGAGTGTGCCATACAATAGTGCAATTATTGCCCACGAACGTATGGATTTCTTTGCATACACAAGTATTCTGGAGGCAGTATTGAAATTGTTGATAATTTATCTCCTGCTTGTCGTGTCGTATGACAAACTGATATTGTATGCCCTGTTGATGTTGTCAATACAGGTTTTTGTCAGGTTTCTATATACCGTATATTGCAAAAGGCATTTTGAGGAATGTAACAGCGGAAGGACTTATGACAAGGCTGTCACAAAGGAGATCCTCTCTTTTGCCGGATGGAGCTTTTTGGGGAATTTCGGCATCACCTGCCGTGACCAAGTCACAAACATTATTTTTAATGTGTTCTTCCAGACACCGGTAATAAATGCCGCAAGAGGAATAGCTACACAGGTGAGTGGTATAATAAGCACTTTTGCCACTAACATCACAATGGCGATAAATCCACAGATAACGAAGAACTATTCATCTGGAAATATCAAGGAAAGTGTGTCATTGGTATATATGGGATGCAGGGCTTCATTTTATATGTTGACCCTTATTGTAGTGCCTTTTGTAGTGAATGTTGATTATGTATTGGAACTGTGGTTGGAGAGAGTACCGGAAAATACATCATTGTTCTTGTACTTTATCCTTGGAGTAGCCCTTGTTTACTCTCTTTCACAACCAGTTACTGTTGCAATCCAGGCTACTGGCGATATTAAGGCATTTCAGATATGGATATTCTCGCTGATGGTTTTGGAAGTATGCCTTACATATATAGTCTTGTGTATTACCGGAAGCCTTGTATATGCGTTGGTGCCATCTGTAGTTGTGAATTTCATTTCAGTGGCAGTCCGAATGGCATTAGTAAAGAAAAAAGTGGGCGCATACAGTTTCCGTCAGTATGCCTTTGATGTGGTTTTTAGATGTGTTATGGTATTGTTGATTTCGTGTGTTGTGGCAATATACATTCACTATATGATTGGCTATGAGAGTTTTGTAGCCTTTTTGGGGGAATGTGTGGTTCTTGCTATATCCACTATTGTAATCATTCTTTTGTTTGGACTAAAGCGTGATGAGAGATTGCAGTTGGTCAGCAAGCTAAAAATGAGTGTTAAACGTTTAAATGGCAGACGAGAATGACGGTATTGTATGTGTTGATATCCACTGACCCCTTTGGGGGCGCAACAAAGTCTTTCCTGACACTGCTTCAAGGAGTTTTGAAGGCAGGAGTGAATGCTATTGTCGTAGTGCCTGACACCAATGGTATTTATGATACGCTCCGCGAAATGGGCGTGAAAGTGATTGTTGTTTCATCCAAGGGAAATACATGGACTGGAGCAAGAACTCTTAAGCATAAGGTTTTATACGTACCGCGGCAGTTGGGGCGTATAGTCGTAAATATGTTGGCACATAGAAAGATTGAAAAGCTGTTGTGTGAAGAAAAGATTGACATTATTCACAGTAATAACACTGTTACAGACTTGGGACGCCATTTGGCTGGATGCCGTCGTATTCCGCACCTTTATCATGTGAGGGAGTATGGCGACAAGGATTTTGGATTGAGATATTTTCCAACAACAAGTTCGTTCCATAAGTATCAGAATACTGCCAATGTATATACGGCTTGTATTACCAAGGATATTCAAAAACACCACGGACTAATCAATAATCCTAATTCCAGGGTCATATACAATGGAATAATTGACTGTTTTTCTGAAGACAATCTAAAGTTGGACGGACGTGACATCCTTCTGTATGCAGGAAGGATAGAACCGACAAAGGGACTGTTGGAATTGGTTCAGGCCTACGCCATATATATTAAGCATGTCGAGCATGCCCTTCCCTTGGAAGTGGCAGGTGAGGTGTTTGATGTATGCTATAAGAAAAAAGTGGATGATTTTATCCAAAATAATAAGCTGAACGGTCATATCCGTTTTCTTGGCAAGAGCAGTGACATGCCCACTCTTTACAGGAAGGCAAAGGCCATAGTGATATCCTCCGAGTTTGAAGGATTTGGAAGATGTATGCCCGAGGCCATGTCTTATGGATGTTTAGTTATTGGCCACAATACAGGAGGTACAAAAGAACAGTTTGACAATGGAATAGCCTTGACAAACAGGGAGATAGGCTTTAGATACAATGACAGGGAAAAACTTGTAAGCTCGTTGTTGGAAGTACACAATCTTCAGGACGAGGATTATCTGTCAATGCAACATTTGGCATTCGGTGTGGTTCGTAAGTTGTATTCGGTTGACAATTATGTAAAGTCAGTACTGGATTTTTATCGGTTTATAAAAGAAAGGCAAGAAATATGAGAACTATCCTTACATATCTGTTTAGTATTCTCTATATCTGTTTTCCCTATAGGGCGTACAAGTTTTGGCGTTCGCGCATGAATATCTTGCGTTCGTTGTGGCTGAGGAATGCTTTCAAGAAGTGTCCGAATAACGTTTATCTTGGAAAGATTGGACATATAGAACATCCGGAATGTGTGACTTTGGGTTCTGGAGTCTCTTTTGGTGACAATTTCTATATATATGTAAATAAGCATAATGGCAATCCTGCGCCGGAGATATTGATTGGTGACAATTGCTGGTTCGGAGCAGACAACCATATTACGGCAAATCTGCGAATAGAGATAGGTGACAATGTCTTGACAGGTAAACGGGTCACTATCAGTGACAATAACCATGGGAATTCTGAAAAGGAGGCATTGGGGCAAGCCCCTCGGTTAAGGGAAATAGTGTCGAAGGGTCCAATACGTATCGGAAATAATGTTTGGATAGGTGAGAATTCAGTCGTCCTGTCGGGTGTTACCATTGGAGACGGAGCAATAATTGCTGCAGGGGCTATAGTGACCAAAGATGTTCCTCCCTATGCCATAGTAGGAGGAAATGCAGCAAAAGTAATAAAGAAATTATAAATGTTAATAGGAATATGAAGCCATTATTTTTAGCATATTATTTGCCACAATATCACCCGTTCCCCGAGAACGACGAGTGGTGGGGAAAGGGATTTACAGAGTGGACAAATGTCGCAAAGGCAAGACGTTTGTTCCCGGGGCATTATCAGCCTCATATTCCGGCTGACCTTGGCTTTTATGACTTGCGTGTGCCAGAAGTAAGGAAGGCACAGGCGGAATTGGCACGCGAGGCTGGTGTTGACTGTTTTTGCTATTGGCATTACTGGTTTAACGGGCATAAGATGATGGAGCGTCCGTTCGAAGAGGTAGTCAACAGTGATGAGCCAGACTTCCCGTTCTGCCTTAGTTGGGCCAACCATTCATGGTATGCTAAGACATGGAACAAGGACATTCCTGACAAACTTCTGATTGAGCAGACATACGGAGGCGTAAAGGAATATACAGAACACTTTAACTATCTGCTGCCTGCGTTTAAGGACAAACGTTATCAGCGTAAGGACGGTAAGTTAGTGTTTGGTATATATGACCCGTTCGGCTTCAAGGATGTGAAGACATTTATGGATACCTGGAACCAACTGGCAAAAGAAAACGGTCTGGAGGGATTCCACTTCTTTGCGCATACATTCAAGGACAACAAGGTGGAAGAGCTGCAAGGCATAGGTTTCTCGACTGTCTTCATGGATTACACCTTCGTGCGTAAAAGCGTTGGGAGATGGCTGGGATGGCTGTTGCTGAAACTGCACCTTGCCCCACAGATAATGCCATATATGGATTATGTAAGAACATATCTGAGCTGCTATTCCGACAGGCAAGGCATATCACCTCAGGTATTGTGCAGCTGGGATCACACTCCGCGCAGCGGAATGCGAGGCTATCTCTTCAGCGGGAGCACTCCTGAGAGATTCGGGAACTTTGTTGACAGTCTGCTTTCAAAAATAGAGTCATTCAAAAACAAACCGTCGTTTGTGATGATTAAATCGTGGAACGAATGGGGTGAGGGTAACTACCTTGAGCCAGATCTGAAATATGGCAAAGGGTTCATCAAGGCTCTACGGGCAGCAATAGACAATCATAAGTAGGACGTAAAAAGAGCATTAGTTATTATGAGAATATTTGGTTTTGAAATGGAATTTGACCATGATGAGCTGCGCAGAAAGATTGAGTCAAGCAGCAACAGAAACACCAAGGGGTATATCTGTGTAGTGGATGGACCCTCGTTGGCTCGTTCCTATAAGAATGCGGCTTTCCTGAATCTTTTGCAGCAGTCGTATGCCAATACGTGTGACGGAGGTTCTGTGGCATTTTTGGCAAATCGACTGACAAAGCAGAATCTCAAGGCTTTCACTGGCCCGGAAATATTTGCCGAATACGTGGTGAATCCCAAATACAGACAAGTACTTCTTGGTAATACCGAGTCAAAATACAAGATGGTCAAGGAGAAGGTTGCCCAACAAGTGGGCAATGTAGATTATTTGTATTACGTTCCATTGCCATTTGTTTCGATAGATGAGTTTAATTTTGAGGAAATAGCACGTAAGATAGACTCCATAGATGCTGACATCATTTGGGTAAGTCTCGGCGCACCCAAGCAGGAGTTCTTCATGCAACGTCTTCTGCCTCATCTCAACCATGGCGTGATGCTTGGCGTGGGGGCGGCATTCTCTTATTATCTTGACGAGTTGAAGGATTATAAGTTCAGGCTTGGTGAAATAAGGATGAACTGGATTCTCCGTCTCTTTACCGAGCCAAAGAAGCAGTTCAATCGTGTTGGCTCGATGATGTTGTGCTATCCAAGGATATATTATAAAGAGAAAAGGAAATGGAAAGAATTATGAAATTCATTTTTAGATATGAATATTGCAATTGTCCATACGGATTTCAGAATATATTGGCCAGCAAGACTACATGCATTGCATGCATTGCTTGTCAGTAAGGGGCATACTCTAACTGTAATTGAAATAACAGGGCAGGGTAGTGATTACGCTTTCCATAAGGAAAAAGCTCACGACGAAAGCTATTGGAGAGTGTTGTTTCCGAATGACACGCCGGAAACACTTGCTCCGTCAATAATAAGGAGAGCCTTGTTTAAAACCCTTGACGGTATTATGCCAGATGTGGTGGTGGCTGGTGCCATAGCATTCCCGTCTGGTGCAATCTCAACAAGCTGGGCAAAACAAAGGAAGAAGAGAATAATAATCTTTGATGATTCAAAGAAAGAGGACGTCGAAAGAAATGGTTTGGTAAATTATATTAAACGGTGCATTTATAAGAATGTTGACTCTGTTATCTATCCGGCTGAGGAATGGTTAGACACGGCATCGTTTTGGCGATTTAGGAAAGAGCAGGTCTTTTGTGGTCTCGATGTGGTTGACAATGATTTCTGGGCAAATAACTTTAATGTCAAGAAACCCTTCCTGGGGGCTATTGTTATTGTGGCAAGGTTATATACATGCAAGAATGTTGCGGCGATTATTAATGCTTATTGTAGTATAAAAGACACCGTGACTCCCATGCTCCATATCATAGGAGACGGACCGGAGAAAGTGTCGCTACAAAAACTTGTGAAAGACAATAACGCTGATGATAGAATAAAATTCCATCCTTTTATGACCCAAGAGGAATTGCGCGATGTGTATCATAGTGCAGGCGCTTTTGTTTTAGGCAGCTGGTATGAAACGTGGGGCTTGGTATTGAATGAAGCGGCTGCATGCGGATGTGTGTTGTTGGCAAGTAAAAGATGCGGAGCTACAAAGACTTTGGTAAAGAATAATGTCAACGGATTCGTTTTCGACCCATATTCTGTGGAAGACATAGCGTCGTCTATTAGAAGCTATTTGCTGACCTCGGATGAGGAACGCAAGAAGATGGGAATGTCGTCACAGAAAATCGTAAGTGAGTGGGGATTGGAAAAATTTGCTGATACCTGTTTGAAGGCATCTGAATATGTCATGAGCAGGTATATAAGGAAACCATCTTTTATCGAAAGTATCATACTCAGATTTTGGAATGGAAGGTATCACACTATTTAATAAAGGAAAAGAATAATGAAGAAATATCGTGTTTTGTTTGTTACACCATTGCCGCCTCCTGTACATGGTTCTTCAATCGTTTCTGAGTTCATCAAGAACAGCAAATTAATTAAGGATGAAATGGATTGTCAATATGTTAATCTGTCAACCAGCAGGAGTGTTGGTGAAATTGGCAAGTTCCATATTGCAAAACTCTTCAGGTTTGTCATGTCATATTTGGTCGTGTTATGGAAATTATTAACACAACGTTATGATTTGGTGTATCTTGCAATTACGGTTGGTGGCGTCGGCTTTTTAAAAGATTGCCCTTTTGTTTTGATGGCAAAGCTATTTTGTAAAAAGGTAGTAGTTCATCACCACAATAAAGGTATGTCCAAATATGTGGATAAAATGCCATATAAGGTTCTGTACAGGCTTGTTTACAATAAAGTGAAAGTCATACTTCTTAGTTGGAATCTCTTTGATGACATTTCAACTATTGTGAATAAGGATGATGTCATGATATGTCCGAACGGACTGCCCCCGATTGCAGGGAATGTGTCGAAAAAAGAGGACAAGAAAGTTCCGAATATATTATTCTTGTCAAACTTGATAGAGAGTAAGGGGGTATTTGTCCTGTTGGATGCATGCCGGATAATGATGCGGGAGAATCTGAAGTTCTCGGTGACCTTTGTTGGAGGTGAGTCAAAAATGATAAATAGGGATGTACTTGAAAAAGCTATGAAGGATAGAGGGTTGACATCCGGTTGTGGCGTTGAAATGGAATATGTAGGTTCCAAATATGGAAAAGACAAGGAGTGTTATTGGAATAATGCGGATATTTTTGTCTTACCTACTTGTTATGAATGTTTTCCACTTGTGGTGATTGAGGCTATGCAGCATAAACTTCCTGTCGTCTCAACCGATGAGGGTGGTATAGTTGATATTGTGGATAATTGGAATGAGGAAAAACAGTGTGGTACGGGATTTCTTGTACATTCACAAGTGTTGAGAGAAAACTGTTGCAATGAATCTCTTGGAGAACTCACATCTGAAAAGGAATTTGAGAAGACTTGCGCATTTAATGAAATACGAGGAAAAGAGACTGCCGAGGCATTGTCAAGATTGGTAAAGGATGAACAATTGAGAAAGAAAATGGGACGGGCCGGGTATCAGAAATACTTGGACCAGTTGACATTAGAGAAATTCGAATATAATATGCTCTGTTGCTTGAAGAGTGCATTGGGACATAGACGAAAAAAATAATTGAAAAATAAGCAATAAATATAAAGTCTTTACGTTTTTTCATTTAATGGTTCGTATAAGATATATATGGAATTAAAGATACTTACTTCGTTTTTGCTGAGTTTGGTATTCGGTTTGATGACAATACCCTTGATATTGAAATTCTGCAAGGAACGACAATTATATGATATTCCTAATTTTAGGAAGAGGCACAAACAGGCTATCCCGCGACTTGGCGGGATCGTGTTCCTGCCTTGTATGCTATTGTCTTTTGGATTGGTATTGGTGATTTTCTCTATCATGCATGCCGCCTATGATTTGGTGCATCTATGGTATCTGTATCTAATGTTCGGATTCATGATGATATACATAATCGGGATATTTGACGATATAATAGGACTTACTGCAAGATTCAAGTTCTTTGTACAGTTTCTGGCGGCCTGTTGCCTGCCTGTCGCTGGTATATATATAAATAATATGTTTGGATTGTTTGGGATAGGGGATATTCCGTCCTGCGTCGGTATTCCTTTGACAGTGTTTCTCATTCTCGTGATAATCAACGCGGTGAATCTCATTGATGGTATCGACGGCCTGTCTTCCTCGTTGACGCTAATAGCCTTGTGTGTTTTTTTGTTGGTGTTTTCGTCTCTTAATGCCTGGGTGATATGTGTCATGTGTGCAGGGTTGGCGGGAAGCTTAGTGGCGTTTTTGAGATTCAACATGTTTGGCAAACTGGAAAAGAATACAAAGATTTTCATGGGTGATTCAGGTAGTCTTACTTTGGGCTACATTATATCCGCATTGTTTGTTAGGTATTTGATGTTGTGTGCCGCGAATGGAGAGTCTGATTATTATGGGGTGATTCTCGTTTATTCAGCATTGGTTATTCCTGTTTTTGATGTTGCGCGGGTGGTGTTGTTTAGGATTCGTAAAACACAATCGGTATTTGAAGCTGACAGAAATCATATACATCACAGATTGATGGACGCTGGACTTAACCAACGCAAGTCACTTGGAGTAATTATCGTTATGGCGGTTTTGTATATTATTGGAAATTTCCTGTTGTATAGGGGTACTGGGAATATCACTGTAATTGTAGTGGCTGACATTGTGATTTATACACTCTTTTGCCTTATTGTCAGAAGATTGAAGGTTAACAAAACGTGAAAAGTTTACAACGCAAGCGACAGCATCTCGAAGGCATCTCGAAGGCATCTCGAAGGATGGTGAAGATAAAAAACTTCACAAAGGATAAAAATAATCGTGAATTATTTGGTGGTCTCGTTTTTTATCATTACTTTTGCCAGACAATCATGAAATAACGGACTATTTATGAAAAGGAAATATATCGTGACATTGGCGTTGTTGCTGGCTTTCACTGTAGCCGGGACATCTGAAATGTCGGCTCAGGCTAAACGCAAGAAGGTACAGAAACAACAGGTTGTTTCAGAAGAAGAACTGCAGCGGATGGCGAAAATAGAGGAGATGGTTTACGCTACGCAGAAAATTGTCATCATCGACAGCGTCATCGTCAGCAAGAATCAGCTGGCGGAGTCCGTCAGCTTACCGTCGGAAGCCGGTTCCTTCGTCTCTGCCGACAAGGTGCTTGGCAGTGGAGTGGGAGAGGGCACCGCTTGCGTCAACGAAATGGGTGACAAGGCTTATTTCGTGAAAAAGGACGCAAGGGGAATGGAAAGCATTTACACCTCCGACAGGCTCGACGGACAATGGTCGGCGCCACAACCCGTTCAGGGACTTGCCAGCCTTGGCGACTCGGCAAGTTTTAACTGCCCGTTTATGTTGGCTGACGGCACCACTCTCTATTTCTCTGCCCTCAGCAAGGAGGGAATAGGTGGTTATGACATCTATGTCACCCGTTTCGATGCCGACGAAAACAAGTTCTTCAAGCCGGAGAATGTTGGTATGCCGTTCAACTCTACTGCCAACGACTATTTTTATATCGTTGACGAATTTGACAACATAGGATGGTTTGCCACCGACCGTAATCAACCGGAAGGAAAGGTGTGCATTTATACCTTTGTGCCGTCGGAACTGCGCGAGACTTACGACCCCGACATCGACTATCAACAGCTGCGGGGATATGCAGACATCAGCTCCATTGCCAACACATGGGGAAACGGCGTTGAAAGGAAAAAGGCTCTCGAAAGGATAAAGGAGGCACAACTGCGACAGCAGTCGGCAAAACGCTCCAATGGCAACGACTTTGTGTTTGTGGTCAACGACGATACTGAATATCACACGCTGGCACAGTTCTGTGCCGAGGGAAATGTGGAACGCTTCGTGAAATTGTTTGACATGAAGACAAGGTTGGAAAAACTCTCTGCGCAGTTGGAAAAGGCACGGCTCTACTACGGGAGGGCAACAAAGGAAGACCGCGATGCCCTGAGGGACGACATGCTCAGCAACGAGCTGACTGTTGAAAAACTACAAATTCAGATCAAAGAACTGGAAAAGGAGATAAGAAATGCAGAAAACAAAGAAATACTTCGCTGACAGCGAACTGATCATCAATCCTGATGGAAGTGCCTTCCACCTCCATTTGCGTCCCGAACAACTTGCCGACCGCGTCATTCTTGTCGGCGACCCGGGACGTGTGAAACTCGTGGCTTCGCATTTCGATACCGTGGAATGTGAGGTCTCCAACCGTGAGTTCCACACCATAACGGGCATATACCACAGCAAGCGCATCACTGTGCAGTCAACGGGCATCGGCTGCGACAATATCGACATCGTGGTCAACGAACTCGACGCCCTTGCCAATATAGACTTCATCACACGGGAGGAAAAGGACTCCTTCCGACAGCTCACCATGGTGCGCATCGGCACCTGCGGCGGACTGCAGCCCGACACTCCTTCGGGAACGTTCATAGCCTCGGTGAAGAGCATCGGCTTCGACGGTCTCCTCAATTTCTATGCTCGCCGCAACGAGGTATGCGACCTCGACCTCGAGGAAGCCTTCAAGACACATGTCGATTGGAATCCCTTGCTCTGCGCTCCCTATGTTGTTGACAACGATGCCGACTTGATATCTTGTGTAGCAAAGGACGACATGGTGCGTGGCATCACCATAGCCTGTGGAGGCTTTTATGGTCCGCAGGGACGTGAGCTTCGTCTTCCTCTTGCCGACCCGCATCTCAACGAGAAGATAGAGACCTTTGTGCATTCGGGACTCCGCATCACCAATTTCGAGATGGAGAGCAGTGCCCTTGCAGGACTCTCGCGTCTTATGGGTCATCGTGCCATGACCTGTTGCATGGTGATTGCCAACCGTCGTGCGAAAAATGTGAATCTGAGTTACAAAAACACTATCGACGACCTCATACAGCTTGTGCTTGACAGAATATAGAATAATGATAGACATTAACAATAGCGACACCATCTGTGCCATCGCCACGGCAACAGGCGGTGCCATCGGCATCATCAGGGTGTCGGGACCCGATGCCATCAGTGTCACCGACTCCATTTTCAGCCGCAACCTCCTCGATGTCCCTGCCAATACCGTCAACTACGGCAACATCATCGATTCTCGTGGACAGGTCGTCGATGAGGTGCTTGTGAGCGTGTTCCGCTGCCCTCACTCCTATACAGGTGAGGACTCCACGGAGATATCCTGTCATGGCTCCGCCTACATCCTTGCCACAGTCTTGCGCCTGCTCATCGATGCAGGCTGTCGTCAGGCACAGCCTGGAGAGTTCACCCGACGGGCTTTCTCCAACGGCAAGCTCGACCTCAGTCAGGCAGAGGCTGTCGCCGACCTCATCTCCTCCACTAATGAGGCGACACACCGCATTGCCCTCGGGCAGTTGCGAGGCAATATCACCACCTCCCTTTCCCGTCTCCGCGACCAACTCCTGAAGATGACCTCGCTCCTTGAGCTCGAACTCGACTTCAGCGACCACGAGGACCTGCAGTTCGCCGACCGCAGCGACCTGCGACAACTGGCGGTGCTGATTGACAACCACATCATCCGCATGATGGACTCCTTCACCTCAGGGCAGGCAATTAAGAAAGGCATACCTGTCGCCATTGTCGGGAAGACAAATGTAGGCAAGAGCACACTCCTCAACAGTCTCCTGGGCGAGGAAAGGGCGATAGTAAGCGATGTCCACGGCACCACGCGCGACATTATTGAGGACGCTATCGACATCCACGGCGTCACCTTCCGCTTCATCGACACTGCCGGCATGCGCGACACCACCGACGAGATAGAACGCATAGGCATCAGCCTTGCCTACCGCAAACTTGAAGAAGCCGCAATAGTGTTGTGGGTGGTTGATGAGTTGCCTGATGCAGAGGACATCAGGCAGATGGTGCAACGCTGCAGCGACAGAAAGCTCATCGTGATTAACAACAAGATTGACAGGAACAACTTCGTGTCAAGTCTGCAGTCAGCCCTTGTCACTACAAATGTTGTAGGCATCTCAGCCCGTAGTGGCGAAAACGTCACCCGCCTTCGTGACCTTATTTATGAAGCCGCCAACATCCCCTCTATTGCCGCCAACGATGTCGTTGTCACCTCCTCCCGCCATTACGAGGCGTTGCGTAGAGGTCATGAGAGCATGTCGCGCACCATCGAGGGCATCGACCTCGGTCTCAGTGGCGACCTGCTGAGTGAAGACCTCCATCTCTGTCTTGACGCCATGGCAGAAATCACTGGTCGTGGCATCATCACTTCCAACGAAGTCCTCTCCAACATCTTCAGCCATTTCTGCATCGGTAAATAGACCGCCTGACCATACTTGCAAAACGTTTTTGTAACTGCTTATAAGCCACCATTTTGGTGGCTTTTTTCGTTTTAACACTTTCCATTTGTAATTTGTTGATACCAGTTTTTCGAGGTAACTTTGGCC
>JALFCG010000069.1 GCA_022771265.1 Prevotella sp. | reverse complement strand
TATCCGAGATGCTTCTGTATCATCATTCCGTCCCACTTGCCTCCTGCTATATCCTTGTTATAGCCACGACAAAGCAGCGAGTCACGCTTGAAGCACTGCTCCACGCGGTCAGCCCAAGCGTTTGCCTCCGGATTGCCTTCTGCATAGAGTTTATGGTTCATTGCCTGGGCGTAATACATCTCATAGACATTGCCAAGAGCCTGAATGGGAAAGAGCAGCAACTGACGGTAAGCGTCGTGCATGTTCTCCGGAAGGGATACATACTGGCGCAAGGCGTCAGCCTCAAGACGTGTAAACTCGTCACACACCTGCTTCCACTCGCCAGTCTCAAGATTGTAAGTCGAAGCGTCGAGCATCTCTGCCGTCACACGCCCTGCATACTGGCAGTAGAGGTTGAGTAAGCGTGCAGCCTCGTCTGCCTGTGACTCGCCGAACTGCTGTGCGCAGAACTTCTTCGGATGGTCCATGAGGTTTGAAGCATTATAGCGTTCAGGATTCCAAGCGAAGTCCATGAAGAAGGTGATGGGATATTCCATAGGCTTCAGGTCGCCGACATTTAGCACCCACAGTTTATCCACACCATACTGCCAGGTGAGCGTCAGTTGGTCCCAAATGTGCTGTATCGGTGTCACGTTAAGCCACTTGCTGTTACGTGGAGCTCCGACGTAGTCAACGTGGTAGTACATGCCAAAGCCTCCCTTGTGCTTGAGTTCCTCTGCTGAAGGCAGACGGCGTATGTCGCCCCAGTTGTCGTCGCTGAACAGGATTATCACGTCGTCGGGCACCTTCAATCCCTTGTCGTAATAGCGCTGCACCTCTTTATATAATGCCCAGAGCTGTGTGCGTTCCTTGGCAGGACGGCCTGTTTCCTTTGCGATGATGTCGCGTTGGTTCTTCACAATCTTCTCCAGCAGTTTGATGGTAGCCTCATCGTCAGGCACGAACTCGTCGTCGTATCCTTCGCGTGCTCCCATGGCAGTGTCGCCGTCGCCACGCATACCGATGGTGATAATGTCCTCATTGTCCTTCGAGCGACGTACTCCTTCACGGAAGAAGTTGTCGATGACTTTCTGGTTGGTCACGTAGTCCCATTCGCCATACTCCTTACGGTGGCGTGCCCATTCCTGATGGTTGCGTGCCATCGGCTCGTGGTGTGAAGTACCCATAATAACTCCCATGTCGCTCGCTGTCGGCGAGTTGAGGGGGTCGTCGCCGTAGAATGTCCACATCCACATGGCTGGCCACAGATAGTTGCCACGGAGTCGGAGGATGAGTTCAAACACACGGGCGTAAAACTCATGTCCGCCGTAATTGGTGCCGAAAGTGTTTTTCACCCATGAGGTCAGACAAGGAGCCTCGTCGTTGAGGAACAGTCCACGATAGCGCACTGCAGGCTCGCCGGCGGTGTAAGTGCCTTTCTTGATGGCGAGGTTGCTGTGGCTCACTACAGGCACGTCCATCCAGTCATACCATGGCGACACGCCAATCTGCTCCGAGAGCTCGTAGATGCCGTAAATTGTTCCTCGCATGTCGCTGCCTGCAATGACAAGAGCCTCCTCGACTCCCGGCAGCGGGTTGCTAACGACCGTCATGAGATACTTCTCTACCTTGCCCTTGAGTTCCTTTTCATTAATCTTCTTAGCCTTGACCAACTGCTTCACGTAAGGGCTCTCGAGCGTACCGGCGATGACACACTGCCTGATGCCGGCAACTGGCGCGTTAAGCAGTTCCGCCTGCTTTCCGCACACTCTCTCAAAGTCCTTCTGCAGGTTTCGTGCAGCTATGAGCACACCTTTCTTGTCACTGTCAGCGACAATGATTGCAACAGGTTTCGACTGGGCGATGAGCGTAAACCAACCGTCATTAATGTTCTCTGTCACGATGCCCTCGTGATCCTTCGCGTTGGCACCAATTGCGAGTGCCAAGCATAAGAGGGAAAGAACTATTTTCTTCATTTTTTTCATCTAATAAATTTGGTTAAATGTTATCTGCGTGCAAAGGTAATCGTTTTTTTCCGAACGGACATATGAATTTTGTGTCATTTACCCCATAATGATGTATCATTATCGTATTATTACTACTATTTTTAACAAAAATAGGCGCATCGCTATTCACATAGTGGTGCGCCTGCAGTTGAAAACCTACTGCTAAATAATACGTAAAGTATTACTAACTAACAAACTAACCTTTCATAATAACGTATTTTATTATTCTACTGTAACCTTGATTATCGTATAGCCATCGCCAACGAAGAGAGCTCCATTCTGCTCGTTCATCAGCTGCATTGAATAGTCAGTAAGCTCATACTCAAGTACGGCGGAGCCGCTTATCATGATGTCGCCACGCTCAGGGTCGCCCTTGCCTGTGAGGATGTTGTTCCACCATGCGGTGGTCATGGCACCCTGTCCGTTACCATTAACATAGGCACGCACAATCTTGCCAGCTTTCACGAGGTTTGGGAACTGGTCTTTAAGCTGGTCGAACGGTGTACCCCACGTCACGTTGAACGAACCTTCCCACAAGGTCTCTTCCAATACCTCCGGTGCCTCATTACTAACGACAATCTTGTTGCCACCATAGACATTGCCTGCAGCATCGTAAAGTGTGACACGATAAGTACCGAGGGCGAGGTCGGCTGGCACGGTGTATTCCACATAGCTCTTGTCGCCCTTGTCAACAAAGGTTGTAACGGCTTCCTTGCCTCCGAAAGAAATCTTGGTCACCTTGTCCATATTCGTTCCGTGAAGCTTAACCACAGAGCCTGGCACCACCTGACGGTCACGGATGTCGTTGCCTGGGGTAGGGTCGCCTTCGAGCGGACGCACCTGCACGAGCGATGTACGAGATGTTTCCTTACCCATTGTTGTTGTTGCGACCACCTTCAAGGTGTATTCACCTGCGAGCAGAGTATGGTTGATGGTAAGTCCCTCTGCCACCTGCTCGTCATCGATAAGCCATGTGACGGTGGTGAAATTTGCTGGAGTGACCACTACAGTTGCCTCAAGGTTCAGGTCACGTGAAAAGTTCTTGAACACGCCTGGCTGTCCGTCAACCCAGTCAGGGAAGTACGGGTCGAGTATTCGGGGTTCGTCGTTCTCCGAAGCTGTGATGAACGGGTCGTCGTCAGAACTACAGCTTGTCAGTGCGAAGTTGCTTGTCATAAGCAACATTAATGTCGCGAGAAAATATATCTTTTTCATCATAATTTTTTTTTGACTTCGTCGATTTATTGATAATTCTGTTCTGCCACGTCCCACCACATGCGTTTGTGCCAGTCGTCAGTTCCTCCGAGACTTTCGAGGGCTTCCTTGTAGTTCACACTGTTATACTTCATCTCGAGGTTAGGATACTTCAGGCGTACCGGAGTGTTGAAACCATCGACGCAAGGATAGGTGAAGTTGCCGAATTTGGCGCGGTCCTGAAGAGTTGGATAGTCAGAACGGCGAAGGTTTGACCATGCCTCTGAGGGATTTGTGAGGTGGAGGATATAAGCCTCCTTGTTTATCTGCTCCTTAGGATTGCTTCCGAGCGGGTTGGCGGCTACGTAGTCGTTGATTTCCTGGTCGCTGATTTTGCCCTCAATCTCATAATTGTCGTTGAGGAACTTCATGGCGGCACGCACACCAGCCTCATAGTGGCTCTCAACAGAACCGGAAACGTTCCACCCCTTCAAGGCTGCCTCGGCAAGGAGGAACTGCGTCTCGGCATAGGTCATGAGGACACCGGGGCAGTCGGGCTGTTCGAAAGCCAGCGCAAGGAACGGGCGAACCATGCGAGCCGGATAGTTGCTCTGGTCGTAGCCCTTCTCCGGATAATCGCGCACAAGGCGGTCAAGAGTTGGTATCTCGGAGTTGGCAGGAACGGTAGGCCACTGGTCCCACCATGCTGCCCCTGGGTCGTTGGCTTGCGGACCTGTACCGCCTGCGTTGGCCCAGGCAATCACCTCGTCGGTCACGTCGTAGTTTCCTTCTGGTTTGTCCTCGCTACGTGTAGTGTTGATGTAGTGACGGCAAATCTTAAGCAGACGAGGGTCGTTGTTGTCCTTCAATATATTATATAAGGTGGAGCATACGAAGGTTGGTGAGGTAGGGTCCTGGCCGTAGAGTATCTCGCTCAGTGCGTTGGCACGGAAGTCGAGGTCGCGCGATCCGTCGTAGAGAGTAAACGGCGAGTTCATGTATTTTACGAGAGCGTCCTCGCTGCTGCTTGAAATGCATCCGCTGTTGACTGCCTTCTCAAACTCCTCCTTAGCCTTGCCCGGATTGACATCCGAGATACGCATGGCGAAGCGCATGCGTAGAGAGTTGGCAAACTTCTTCCATCCGGTCACATCGCTTGAGAGGGTGGTGACATCGCCGGAGATGCGGTCGTTGCCAGTTCCTAGTTGTGCCACGCAAGTCTCCAGTTCTGTGAAGAACCAGTTGTAAATGTCTTCCTGCTTGTCGTACTTCGGATTTGAGATGCCTGAGATGTAGCCCAGTCCTGCCTCGGTACAAGGTACGTCGCCATAAAGGTCGGTAAGCACCGACATCATGTAAACACGAGTGATGCGCAGGGCGGCGTTGGTGTTGGGTGTCTCCTCAGAATTGTAGATGGCATCGACAAGGTTCTTGACACCCACTCCGTAGAACTGGTCCCACACGAGGCGGAGCTGGTCATTGTCCGGGTTAACCGAACCAGCATAGAAGCTGACGTTCCATCCACCGGCATAATACTGTGTGAAACCGGTGATATAGCTGCGGTAGGTGTCCATCAGTCCGAAGTCACCATAGGTCTGCAGCAGTGCAGTGGTGAGCTGTGCATTAGGATCGATGGTGGGCGACTTGGTGTTGTCGGTGTTCACCTCTTCCATGTGACTGTCGCTGCATGAAGCGAGGCTGCCGCCCATTATTGCAAGTGCAATGAATATCTTTGTTAATTTCATATCTTTCAATTATTATATTAGAATTTCATGTTCACGTTAAGACCGTAGCTGCGGCGTGATGGCAATGAACCGTATTCAAGACCCATTCCGGAAGTGTTGTAGCCTGAGTCTGGATCGATGTTTGGAATATTCTTCCAGATAATGAACGGGTTACGGGCAACAAACGAAACGTTAAGTCCCTTGACGAACTTGCCAAGCATCTTCTCCGGGAAGGTATAGCCGAAGGTAATCTCGCGGCACTTCACATAAGAGTTGTCGTAGATGAACATGCTCGGTGCGTTGCGCGACACACTTTCCCAATATGTCTGTGGGTCGATGGCGATATCGTTTTTACGGTATGTGCCATCGCCATTGTCGATGACACCGGGAGCATAGAATCCGTCGCACTTGCCTGCAGCGCGCCACTGCTCGATAGTCATGCCTGATGCCATACGCTTCTCTTCTGAGGTGTACCAAGCCTCACGGCCTTCGAGTGTCTCAGGAGCCTTACCTGTCTGGAAGGCCGAGCGCATTGACATTGAAAAGATGTCGGCACCCACCTTTACGTCGAATGCAGCAGAGAGACGGAAGTTCTTGTAAGAGAGGGTGTGGTAGAAACCGCCTGTCCAGTCCCAAGAGGCATTGCCGAGGGTGTGTGTTGTCTCGTCATACAGTGGCAGACCTGTTTCGGGATTGATGAGTATGTCGCCATTGGCATTGCGCTTGAAGTCCGGACCAATGATAGAACCGAAGTTCTTGCCTACCTCGGCACCTACAGAGACGTTACACCACATGGCCTTCTCGATTTCGAAGTAGTCCATGCCCTCGGTCAGCGACTTCACCTTGTTGCTGTTCTTTGAAAAGTTGATACCGAAGTCCCATGCGAAGTCCTTAATCTGAAGGGCACGTCCGTTGAGTGCAACCTCGATACCCTTATTCTGTATCTCACCGGCGTTAATCAGTCGATACTGGTAGCCGGAGGTGGATGAAGATGCGAGGTTGATAATCTGGTCGCGTGAGGTCTGGTTGTAGTATGTCACGTCGAGACTCAGTCGGTTGTGGAAGAACTTCATTTCAAGACCCAACTCATAGGATGTGGTCATCGTAGGCTTGAGGTCCTTGTTTGGCTGGGTATTGTTGTTGATCATACCGATGGTGAAACCCGAGTATGAATACTTGCCGGTAGAATAGTTCAGTGCAAGCTGGTAAGGGTCGGTGTCGCTACCTACCTTTGCCCATGAGGCGCGGAACTTACCATAGTTGATGATGTTCTTGTTCTTCAGGTACTCTGAGAACACCCAGCTTGCCGATACCGACGGATAGACATAGGTGTTGTTGGATGTTGGCAAGGTTGATGACTTGTCGCCACGCAGTGTCCCTTCAAGATAGTATGTATGGTCGTAGCCAACGCTTGCACTTCCGTAGAGCGAATTAATCTGCTTCTTGTAGGTGCTTTGCTGTATGCTCTGCTCCTGATAGTTCATGATGGCTATAACATCACTCATCTGCTGCCCTAAACCGGTTAGGATGTTGGTCTTGTTGTCAACCTTATATATATTACCTCCAAGAGTGGCGTTAACGTCGAAGTCACCGAACTGGTTGTTGTAGAGGGCAAGAATTTCGGCGTTGAGAGTGCGGTTCTGGAAAACGCTTTCCTGCAACTGGCCTGCCGACTTTCCCGGTGTGGTGCGTGCTATATAGTCCTGGAAGTTCATGTTGTTGATGTCGGTACCTATGGTTCCCTGTATCTTCAGGTGGCTGTCGATGTTGTAGATAGCCTTTGCGGTGAAGCGGAACACGTCCTTGTCCGACTTGTTGCTGTTTTTGTAGAGATCCCAATACGGGTTACGGTTATACTGGTCGAGACCGTTCCAGTTGGCATACTCGCCGTCGGCTGTCTGGTAGTTTTTCAGCCATGCCTGGTTGTAGGTGTTGGCGAGTGTCATGAGGTTCTTTCCCACATTGCTCTGCGAGTCGCCGAGAGCCGGACGGTTCTTCACATTCTCTCGTGTGTAGTTGGCTGTGAAGTCGAAGTCAACCTTTCCAAGCGATGTGTTCACACGCAGGTTAAAGTTGTCGCGGCTCATGTTTGTCTCAGGCAGGATGTCACGGTTGCGCATGTCGGTCACGGAGAAACGCATGCCGGTCTTTCCTGAATTGGCAGAGACGATGGCTGTGTTCTGAGTGGTGAAACCTGTGCGGAAGAAGTCACTGGCATTGTTCGGATAAATATAGAACGGGCGCGACACACCATCGAAGTATGTCATGTTGAAATCGTCGGCCTTGGGTCCCCAGCTCATGTTCGTACCGGTAGTGGCAGTCTGTGAGTACTTGCCGTTGTTACCCATACCATAAATCTGCTGCACGTCGTCCCACTTGGCAAGCTGTGTGTCGAAGGTGAACGAACCGTTATATTCCACCGAGAACTTGTCCTTGTCGGCCTTTTTTGTGGTGATAAGAATCACACCGTGAGAGGCACGGCTACCATAGAGAGCCGATGCGGCAGGACCTTTCAGCACTGTCATGGTCTCGATATCATCGGGGTTGATGGCAGAGATTCCGTCGCCAAGGTCGTAGCCACCTTCCGTTCCGGCAGAACCGAAGTTGGTGTTGTCCAATGGCACTCCATCCACAACGTAAAGCGGCTGGTTATTGCCTGTCATTTCTGTGTTACCGCGCAGGAGCACACGCGTGGAACCCGATGCGCCACCAGCAGTGTTCTGCACCACGAGACCAGCCACCTTGCCAGAGAGAGAGTTGATGACGTTGGTCTCCTTTGCCTTGGTGAGTTCCTCGCCCTTCACCTCAGAGAGTCCGTATCCGAGAGCCTTGCGGTCGCGTTTAACTCCAAGGGCTGTGACGACCACTTCGTTAAGCACCTTTCCGTCGGCTTCCATCATCACGTTCATTCCTTCCTTTGCTTTTGCCGTGATAGTTTTGTAACCTACGTAAGAGAATTCCAATGTTGCGCCCGGTGAGCACTTAATGGCGAATTTTCCGTCGAAGTCGGTCACTGTTCCGCTTGTTGTTCCGGCAACTTTCACAGTGGCACCAATCAGAGGTCCGTCAGCATCAATGACGGTTCCGTTAACCACCTTGTTGTCCGGAACGGCGACATTGGTCGTTCTAATGCCAGCTTCAGAAGAGGCAAACGACATGGACGGTGCCCATATCATGCCAGCTCCGAACAGGCACAATAGTACTTGTTTTGTTTTCATACCAGTTATTTTAAGTTTATTGATTAAATATTCCGTTCAGAATCCATGGCGCCTTCACTTTCATTCCGCGGTTACGGTCGAATATGCCGAACATCTCCGGGCCGCTGCCAAAATGGTTGTTGTCCCAGATGAAAGTGGAGAAGCCACGTTTGCGTGCCTCCGAAACAAAGGTCTTGCTGTAGTAAGACATATTCTCATGTTGTTTGTCGGCATCACCTTTATAATGGTCGGTCACGCCCCATTCTCCTATGCACACTCCAAGTCCTTGCTTTCCCCATACTTCTACCACCTTGTCGAAGAAGGCTGTCATGTGTTTTTCTGTCGTTGGCGAGATCTCTCCATATTCCTTATATGCCTCTCCCCACCAAAAATACTTACATTCTCCACAGTAGTCGTATGGATTGTAGTAGTGGAACTCAACGGTCATATAGTCGTTGCCATTGCCTTCAGCGTCGGTAGGCACGATGAAATTGCCGTTGTTGATGCCGAAATCGGGGTTGCACACGTAAGTCTGTACCATGAGGTTACGCTTGAGGTTGTTGCCACCTGTGGCGCGTACCACGTCGATGAACACTTGGTTGTAGGCGTTTTGGACTGCGAGGTTCTCCTCGTTGGGCGCTCCCCACTTGCCAGGCTCGTGCACCTCGTTGGTGCCTGCAAATGCCAGACGGTAGTCGTAGTTGGCAAACTCCGTCGCGATGTTCATCCAAAGGAGTGCGAGCTTTTGGCAGTTCTCTTCCTTATTTTTATAATAAGGTGTGCTCTCAAGCCACTTCTCGTGATGGACATTGATGATGACCTTGAGGTCGTTAGCAAGACTCCAGTCAACGACTTCCTTTATCCGTGCCATCCATGTCTTGCTGATTGACATTGCCGTGGGGTTGGTGATGTGGCACTGCCATCTTACGGGAATGCGAATGGCGTTGAAGCCGGCATCCTTTATCGCCTTGATGGTTTTCTTTGTCACCACAGGGTTTCCCCATGCTGTCTCGGCATTGTCGGCATTGTCGGGATTGCCGATAGCCATCGATTCTCCGTCCTGTCCCGGCGCAGAACACTCAAACTGATTTCCCAGGTTCCAGCCTACAATGTCTCGGTTCCAGTCCTGGGCTTTTTCTTGGGCTTTAGTTGGCGCAGTGGCAAAAAATAGTGCCATAACTGCAAGAGGTAATACTTTCATACGTTAATCATAAGTTTTCGGCTGCAAAATTACATCGAAAACCTATAACTATGGTTCGTATGCTATCATTTCGGGGTTTCTATTCTATCAAATCTTAGTTTTCGTTGATTTTACTTGGTGAAACGCCGAAATGTTTCTTAAAGACAGTACTGAAATGCTTGGTATTGGTAAATCCCACAAGCACAGACACTTCCTGCACTCCCCTGCCCTCCCTCAGCATCGAGGCGGCACGCTCCAGGCGGATGGTGCGCATGAATTCCTGAGGAGTATGGGCGGTGA
Source organism: Prevotella sp. (assembly GCA_022771265.1). Classification (GTDB taxonomy): domain Bacteria; phylum Bacteroidota; class Bacteroidia; order Bacteroidales; family Bacteroidaceae; genus Prevotella. The sequence continues at coordinate 5,606 of JALFCG010000069.1, read as the reverse complement.
GCGTCTTCAGTTTGCCGTAGAATAGCGTTCGGCTCATCGCCATCTCGCGGCAAAGCTCGTCGATGCCGAAATCTTCGTCGGAAAGGTGTGACATGACGATTGATGTCGCCTTGTCAATAAACGCCGAACTGTCGGCACTGGCGACAACGTGTGGACAGGCTTCCGGTTCGCGGACTTCCGCATCTTCTATATCATGGTCCTGCACCATTGACAACACCCTTCTTCTGAAGTACTCGCTCGCACGCCGGCGGTTGGCAAGGGTCGTCGCAATTTTGCTTTTCAGTATGTCGGTGTCGAAAGGCTTGGTCATATAGTCGTCAGCACCAGTGCCAAGTCCCTCTATCATGAAGTCCTTGCCTGCCTTTGCGGTAAGCAGTATGACGGGCATCCAGGATGTGTCGGGATTATCCTTTATAAGGCGGCATAGTTCGTCGCCATTAATACCTGGCATCATCACGTCCGACACCACGATGTCACACTCGTTGTCCTTCAGCCATTCCAATGCCGCCTCCCCGCTGTCAACGGCTACAACGTTATAGCTGTCGGCAAACGACATTTGGAGATAGCTCCTCAGGTCGGCATTGTCATCGACATATAGGAGGATGTCTTTAGAGGAGGCTGATGTGCCTTGGGATGTTTGTAATGTGCTTGTGGAAGGCTCGACGGACACAAAGGCGGGAAGGGTGATGACGAAGGATGTGCCTTTGCCTTCCTCGCTTTCTAAAGATAGTTTGCCCTCGTGCAGGGTCACTATCCTTCGTGCGAGCATCAAGCCTATACCGCTGCCTGTCTCACTGCTGTTCACAGCATTCTCCGCACGGTAAAAATTCTTGAATATATTCTTCTGTGCCGACTTGGGTATGCCGATGCCGTCGTCCTTCACTTCTATTTTAACCTTGCGTGCTTCAGTCCATGCCTTCAGCCACACGTGCCCACCTTCGGGCGTATATTTGATAGCATTGGAAAGTAGATTGTCGAAAAGTTTACCAGAAAGCCCGATGTCCATGAGCACTTTTGCGTCCATGTCACATTCCGTTATTTTCATTTCTATGTGTTTCTCGTTGGCAAGATGCCTGAACTTCTCTACTTGCGTTGTCAGCATGGTGACTACGTTTATCTCCGTTTTGTGAAGTCCCTTGCCCATGATATCGGCTTTCTGGAAGTCAAGGAGCTCGGTAATGAGACTGTTGAGCTTGGCGCCGTTGCTGCGCGCTATCTCCAGGCAGTGGCGGCTTTTCTCGCTGAGAGTGCCGTCGTCGGCAATGTCAGCAAGAGGCGCGAGCACAAGACTCAAAGGAGTGCGGATGTCGTGGGCGGCATTGACGAAGAAGTTTATCTTCTCGTTGAAATAGCGACGCTCAAGCCTGCCGCGGTAGTTACGCAGGAGCAATACCGCCATGGCAAGCAGCACAATGAAATAGAAAGTCCATGCCCACCACGAATTCCACCACGGCTCGGCAACATCGATTGCCAACGTGCGGCAGTCAATTACCCTACCGTCACTACTACTGACACCTCTCACCTCAAGGCGGTAGTTGCCAGCGGGCAGGTTGGTGAATTCCACCGACGACGCTTCCGACAGTCTGCTCCACTTGCCATTGAAGCCATGCAGCAGGTACTGGAACATGATGTCCTTCTTGAACCTGTAGCATATACACTCAAAGTCGATGCGGAACGTGTTTTGGCCATGGCTCAGCGATATGCTTCCCTCTTCCATCTGCCTGAAGAGTTCCTGCTTCGACTCGTCGTCCTGTTCTTCACTCAGAATGTCTATTCCCAGAAACCTCAGTTTGCTCTTGTAGTCCAGCTTGTCGATAAGCCAAGTGTTGACAATCACGGCTCCGCTGTTGCTTCCGCACACCACCCTTCCATCGGCGAGTATTTCCATTGCCATGCGGCTGTACTCGCGGTCAAGTCCATTGACGAAGTTGAATGTCATGGCCTTCTCATTGTTTGGCTGGATGGAAGCCAGTCCTGCGTCAGTTCCTGCGAAGATGTTTCCCTTGGCACCCCGCGCCAGTGAATAGACGCAGTTGGAGGGCAGCCCGTTATCGGTGTTGATGTTTCTTATACCATTGGTTTTCAGGTCGTAGATGTATATGCCACCGCCTTCTGTCGCTATCCATAGCTTGCGGTCGTCGGCTTCGAGCATTGCGGTGATGTAGCTGTTGATGTCCCTTCCCTTGAGCTCGTCGGTATGGAAGCGGTGCTTGAAGGTTCCGCTGACAGGATTGACAACATAGAACCCGTTGGTGGTCCCCACCACTATATTTCCGTCGGAGATGTTGATGATGCACTGCACCGTAAGTATGTCAAACAGTCTCTTCTCGCCGTTTGGTTTCATCTGTATGAGTTTCCCGTCGAGACCTCCTATCCAAATGTTACCATGGAGGTCGCGGCAGATGCTATACACATAGTCGGTGGTGAGCGTGGAATTGGCCACTGTCCACAGCTGCCGGCTTTCCCCATTCTTTCCGATGGTATATACTCCGTTGCCGTAGGTTCCTGCCAAAATGCCGTTGCTGGTGTTGCACAGTGTGATTACCACTTTTCCTTTCATCGTGTGGTTCCATGTCCCCGTGGCGGTATTGAGAATGCTCACTCCCATGTCGGTGCCAAAAAAGAGACGGCCTCCGTGCTCCATCACGGCGTTCACGCCGTTGCTCATGAGCGACTGTCTGTTGCTTTTCATGTGCTGCATCGTCTGCACCACTGTTCCTACAGGATAGGCAATGTCGATGCCTCCCGTGTAAGTCCCTATCCAGATGTTGCCGTGAGAGTCACGCATCACGTGATACACTCCGTTGCCGTGAATCACGTTGTCGGTCGTGTCACCGTCGCTCCATAGCAACCGTGCGTCAGTGCCGTCAGCCGATGCCGTATATACTCCGTTGCCGTCGATGCCCAGCATCATCATCTCGTCGTCAAACTGTTCGATGGTTCTCACGGGAGTGTGGGGCAGCTGGCTCTGCAAGTCTGTTGGAACAACAGTCCACGTTGCCATGTCGATCAGCACCGCCCCGTTGGAGAACGTGCCCAACCACAGCCGTTGGCGACGGTTGTCGCAATATGCTGTCTCTGTGTTGCCGTTGAAGAGCTTGCGTGTTATAGTTTTCCTCTTAGGGTCGAAAATGCCCGTGCCGGTAGTGGAGCACACTATCAGCCGCTTTCCGTCGATAATTGTGTTGTTCACGTAAAGGTGGCTTAAGTACCTTTCCACCGATTCTTCATCCACGCGAAAAAGTCCTCGGCTGGTGGAAGCCCATATCAATCCTTCCCCGTCGAAGTCGATGTCCTTCAGTATCAGTCCTCCGGGCTTGTTGTTGATGTCGTTGAAGATTTTTGAAAAATGCTTGGCTATCGATACATACCTGTCGAGGGCTTCCACATATTTATATATATTGCCCTTGTTGTCGTATGCCACCACGTCGCCCGTCCTGTCTTTTGTCAGGCGCACAATCATGCCTCCGTTGTCGTTCCACTTTCCCGCTTCCCACAGAGAGTAGTTCACGAGTGTGCGTCCGTTACAGCGTGCCACTCCGTTTTTCATGCCCACCCATACGCCGCCATGCCGGTCTTCCACTATGGAATAGACCCTCTGGCTTGCCAGTCCTTGCTCAAGACCCACATGGTCGTACATGAACTGGCGATAATCGACCTTTGCCTTTGCTGGCATGGCAAAGATTATCATTGACGTTATAAGCAGCAGTAGCGTTTTCATTCGTTTTTAATTATCAACGACAAAGATACATAAAAAAATCGGTAACCAATGCGAAAAAGTAGAAAAAAAATGCAGTCAGGCCATATTTTTGCAAAATATGTAAACATTTCTTATTTTCCTATCCTTCGAGATGGTCTCGGAATGGGTTCGGAATGCTCTCGGGACAAATGTAAATAAAAGATGTAACATTTCACAAAGTTTATGTTACATTTCCATTACACCTTATTTATATATTTATAGTAACTTTGCACCCGAATTTTGGAGAAATATACAAAAGTAATCAAATTATTGTAAAACCGAAGTATTAAAAATCAATGAATGTGAAACTTTCAATCGTCGCACTCTTGCTTATACTTACGATGATCAGTCACGCCAGCGACGACTTCCCGCCTCTCCACGTGAGCGGAAACCAACTTGTCAACGAACAAGGTAAAGCTGTGACGCTACATGGGGTCATGGACACGCCCAACCGATACTTCAACGGAGGGAGATGGCAAGAATGGAAGGCTGGCTACAACGACGAAGACGTGCAGCCCTGCCTCGACTATTTCGAGAAGCTGTTCACCGCCATTAGCGACCGTAGCCAGGGATGCTACTGCACCGTATTCCGCTTGCATCTCGACCCCTGCTGGACCAACGACCCCAACAAGACCTTGGTAGGCGAAGGCGGCGAGCACAACATCAGCCAGTTTTCCACGCAGCGTCTCGTGCGCTACTGGAAATCCCTCTACTCAAAACTGATGGAAAAGGCACTTGCCCATGGACTCTATGTCATCCTACGTCCGCCAGGAGTATGCCCGAAGGATATCAAGGTCGGCGACGACTACCAATCCTATCTTAAGACAGTGTGGGGAACAGTGACACAGGCAAACGTGCTGAAGGAGCACTCCGGCCATGTGTCAATAGAGCTTGCCAACGAGCCAGTCCATGTCTATGCCGCCGACGGATCAAGTTCGAAGTCAGCCCTCCGCGACTTTTTCCAGCCAGTTGTCGATATCATTCGCGACAATGGTTTCAACGGAGTCATATGGGTGCCTGGAGCAGGCTACCAGTCGCAGTATGCCGACTATGCCCAATATCCCATCAACGACGTCAACTTCGGCTATGCCGTCCATGTTTATCCCGGATGGTACGGGGCGAGCGACAAGAGCTACAACCACAACGCCTTCATAAGCCAATTTCACGTCCAGGTGCCGGTTGTCGATACAAACCCCATCATGGTGACCGAGATTGACTGGAGTCCGGAAAATCCCGATGGCGAGGGTAAGTACGACGAATGGGGCGAATGGGTGAAACCTAACTACGGCACATGGGGCACTGCCTCCACCTCAAAGTGGGGCAACGCATGGAAAGCCGTACACGACCATTACGGCAACATCGGCATGACGCTCACCTCTACCGATGACCTCATCGACATCGACGAGTATCTCAAGTCGGGCATGGTCCGTCCGAACTTCAGCGTTGCCGGCAATCTCTACGAAGAATGTTGCGCCTACACTTGTTTCCAGTGGTACAAGGAGTTCTACGAGGCTCAGGCGACAGGCATCGACGCCCTGTTCCCCACCCCGCAGCCCTCACCTGTGTCCACCCGCTCGTTCGACCTTATGGGACGTCCCGTTGGTTCAAACCACCACGGCATTTGTATCATAAAGACCGATGGAAAGGCGAAAAAGATGATTAAATCTGCAAAATGTAACAAATGACAAAGTATGTGTTACATTTACATATCTTATGATTGATAAAATATCGTTAATTTTGCAGACGAAAACAAAAAACGAAATAAGTATTAATTAATTTTTTCAATAACTAACGCATGTTCCAAAATCAAAGAGACATGAGACAACAACAACCAACTATGAGAAGGACAGTCGCACTGTTCCTCTTG
>JALFCG010000001.1 GCA_022771265.1 Prevotella sp. | reverse complement strand
CGGGTGCATGGCTGAACGAGTGAAGGAAGACCTGATAGAAAACCACCACACCGACCTCGTGGCAGGCCCTGACGCCTATCTCTCGCTCCCCGACCTGATAGCCCAGGCGGAAACGGGACACAAGGCCATTAACATCGAGCTGTCAACGTCGGAAACCTATAAGGACATTGTTCCACAACGACTTCACGGCACGAAAACAGGAGGATTCGTAAGTATCATGCGCGGCTGCAACAACTTCTGCCACTATTGCATAGTCCCTTATACCAGAGGAAGGGAAAGAAGCCGTGACGTGAAGAGCATTCTTTGCGAAGTAAAAGACCTTCGTGACCGCGGATTCAAGGAAGTGACACTGCTCGGACAAAACGTCAACTCCTATCGATGCGGTGACGAGGACTTCCCAAGCCTACTGCGCCATGTGGCAGAAACCGTACCGGAAATGCGCATACGCTTCACTACCTCACATCCGAAAGACATGAGTGACGAGACATTGAAGGTGATAGCGGAGATGCCTAACATCTGCCGACACATCCACCTGCCAGTACAAAGCGGCAGCGACAGAATACTGAAACTGATGAACAGGAAATACACCCGCGAATGGTATCTCGACCGTGTGGCTGCAATACGCCGGATTATTCCAGACTGCGGCTTGTCAACCGACATCTTTGTCGGTTATCACAGCGAAACCGAGGAAGACCACCAACTGTCACTGTCACTGATGAAAGAAGTGGGCTACGACTCCGCCTTCATGTTCAAATACTCTGAACGCCCTGGGACTTACGCCTCGAAGCACCTTCCCGATGACGTTCCCGAAGAGGTGAAAATCAGGCGGTTGAACGAGATGATTCACCTGCAGACAGAACTGTCGGCTGAAGCCAACAAACGCGACGAGGGAAAAACGTTTGAAGTGCTCGTGGAAGGGTTCAGCAAGCGCTCAAGGGAACAACTGTGCGGAAGAACGGAGCAAAACAAGATGGTAGTGTTTGACAAAGGCAACCACCACATCGGTGAGACCGTAAAGGTGAGAATCACCGGCAGCTCAAGCGCTACACTCTTTGGTGAGGAAGAACAGTAAAAATCAATACAGTACAACAACGTGAAAGAGTTTATACAGGTCCTGAGGCGATTCGTCCCTCCTTACAAGAAATATCTTGTCTGGTCGATAGTGTTCAACATCCTTTCAGCCATACTGAACATTTTTTCTTTTATGGCAATCATACCCATTCTCCAGATACTCTTCCAAACAGGTGACTCGAAAACACCGAGGGTACTGATGGAGATGAGCTGGGACAACCTTAAGGAAGCATTCTCAAACAATGCCAACTACTATATCGGAGGTCTCATTGCCGACATCGGCCCGACGACGACTCTGCTTGTAATAGGTCTTTTCCTCGCATTCATGACATTCCTGAAGACAGGAGCCTACTTCCTTTCCTCAGCCACCATCATACCTATACGCACAGGAGTGGTCAGGGATATCCGCAACCAGCTTTACCGCAAGATAACTTCCCTTCCACTCGGTTTCTTCTCAGAAGAAAGGAAAGGCGACATCATTGCGAGGATGAGCGGCGACGTGGCAGAAGTGGAGAACTCCATAATGTCGTCCCTCGACATGCTGTTCAAGAATCCTGTCCTCATAATCGCCTACTTCTCCACACTCATCGTCATCTCGTGGCAGCTGACACTGTTCACCTTGGTATTCGTGCCAATAATGGGATGGTTCATGGGAATGGTCGGAAGAAAACTCAAGCAAAACTCCATCAAGGCACAGGCACTTTGGAGCGACACCATGAGCCAGGTGGAGGAAACGCTCGGAGGACTGCGAATTATTAAAGCATTCTGCGCCGAAGCAAAAATGAACCAACGGTTCGACAAGGTCAACAGCCAATACCGAAACGACATTATGAGGGTGAACATAAGGCAGCAGATGGCTCATCCCATGAGCGAATTCCTCGGCACAGTGATGATAGTCATCGTGCTCTGGTTCGGAGGCATTCTGGTCCTTTCCGGCGACGCTTCATTGTCAGGACCCACATTCATCTACTATCTTGTAATGCTCTACAGCATCATCAACCCGCTGAAGGAGTTCTCCAAGGCAGGTTACAACATCCCAAAAGGACTGGCTTCGATGGAGCGCATCGACAAGATTCTCAATGCCGAGAACAACATTCGTGAAAGTGCCAATCCGATAGTAATCAAGGACTTCAACCACAAGATTGAGTTCCGCGACGTGTCATTCAAGTACGACAAGAAATGGATACTAAGGCATATAAATCTTACAATAGAAAAAGGCAGGACAGTGGCACTCGTAGGACAAAGCGGAGGAGGGAAATCAACGCTCGTTGACCTCATACCACGATATTACGACGTGCAGGAAGGCGAAGTGCTGATTGATGGCATCAACGTCAAAGACCTTGGCATTCACAGCCTTAGACAACTGATAGGCAACGTCAACCAAGAAGCTATCCTCTTCAACGACTCGTTCCGCAACAATATAGCCTTCGGCGTGGAAGGAGCGACCGACGAACAGATAGCCGAGGCTGCCCGCATAGCTAATGCCTACGATTTCATCATGGAGTCGGAAAACAAGATGAACACAAATATCGGCGACCGCGGAAGCAGGCTCTCCGGAGGACAACGCCAAAGAGTGAGCATTGCGCGAGCCATACTGAAGAACCCTCCTATTCTCATTCTCGACGAGGCTACATCGGCACTCGACACGGAAAGCGAGCGATTGGTGCAGGACGCACTCGAACGGCTGATGAAAACACGCACCACGGTGGCTATAGCCCACCGACTGTCAACAATCAAATGCGCCGACGAGATTTGTGTCATCCACGAAGGCGAGATTGTCGAGCGTGGCACCCACGACGAGCTGCTCTCCATGGACGGCTACTACAAGCGGCTTAACGACATGCAAAGTTTATGACAACGGAGAATGTAGAGCCGCAATGATAATAAAAGTTAATTTCAAAATGCTTTTTGCTCATCATACGCAATTAATAAGTAATTTTGCAAAATGTTTTATTCACTTATAATATAATATATAATAATATGTCATACCTATTCTCATCAGAGTCAGTCTCTGAAGGACATCCCGACAAGGTTGCCGACCAAATATCGGACGCCATCCTAGACCAGTTCCTGGCCTACGACGAAAAGGCACGTGTGGCTTGCGAGACTTTCGTGACCACTGGCCAGGTAGTGATAATGGGCGAAGTGAGCAGCAAGGTTTATATCGACCTGCAGACAATAGCCAGAAATACAATCAAACGCATCGGTTACACCAAGGCTGAATACCAATTCGACGGTAACTCTTGCGGAATACTAAGTGCAATACACGAACAAAGCGGCGACATCAACCGAGGGGTTGACCGTGACAACGAGGAAGAACAAGGTGCCGGCGACCAAGGAATGATGTTCGGTTACGCCACCAACGAAACTGACAACTACATGCCTGTGTCGCTTGACTTGGCTCACCTGATAATGTCAACACTGGCAGAAATACGAAAGGAAGGAAAGTCCATGACCTATCTGCGCCCTGACTCAAAAAGCCAGGTGACAGTGCAATACAGCGACGAGAACATTCCGGAACGCATCGACACCATTGTCGTGTCAACACAACATGACGAGTTTGCCGACGACGACACGATGCTTGCCAAGATACGAGAGGACGTCATCAATATTCTCATGCCACGCGTCAAGGCGCAAATCACTAACGAGAACGTGCTAAGACTGTTTGGCGACGACATCAAATACTACGTCAACCCAACGGGCAAGTTTGTCATCGGAGGTCCTCATGGCGACACCGGACTGACGGGAAGAAAGATTATCGTTGACACCTACGGCGGAAAAGGAGCCCACGGAGGCGGAGCGTTCAGCGGCAAGGACTCAAGCAAGGTTGACCGTTCTGCAGCCTATGCCGCACGCCACATAGCAAAGAACATGGTGGCAGCCGGTGTTGCCGATGAGATGCTCGTACAGATAAGTTATGCCATCGGTGTGGCTAAACCTATGAACATCTATGTCAACACTTACGGCAGGGGTAAGGTCAACATGACCGACGGCGAGATAGCAAGAAAAATTGAAAGACTCTTCGACCTACGCCCGAAAGCCATCGAACGTTCTTTGAAACTCCGGCAGCCAATGTTCAGCGAGACAGCAGCCTACGGACACGTTGGCCGCAAGCCCGAGACAATAAAGAAGACTTTCACGAGCCACTATCATGAGACCAAAACAATAGACGTCGAACTCTTCACATGGGAGAAACTCGACTGTGTTGACATGATAAAGAAGGAGTTCGGCATTTAATCCCAACGATGCAGCAGGATACAATAACCCTTGAACAAGGCACACTGTCGCCGGAAGCTGTTGAGCCTCTGAAAACGTCAAAATCGCAGCATCCCTACCAAGTGTTGAGGATGCTGCCCAAAGACGCCACACCGTCTCAGCAGGATTCGGCGATACAAGCCGTGTTCAAGCCCAAACCCATTCGTTACAGTTCCTGCCCCGACACTCTCCACATCCCCGGTCACGGGATTGGAAAGAGCATCCGTGAAGTAAGCCTTCCGAAGTATTACAAGGAATCCTTTTTCTCCAAAGACACTCTTTTTCACCCAGAACTTGAGGGCGGACGCTATGGTATGGCTGGCGACCCAGTGCCCTACACCATAAAGAGTGATGACACGATATCAATACTGCTCATCGTGTGTTTCGTCATCATCATGGTTTCGTTCTCCAAATCGAAGCAGTTTTTCTTCCGTCAGGCAAAGAATTTCCTGTATATATCACACCGTGAGAGCAGCATCAGCGAAACGTCGAGTGAGATACGTTTCCAGATGTTCATGACTGTCCATGCCAGCCTTCTTTGGTCGCTTCTTGAATATTTCTATGCAACCCACTACATCAGCGACACGTTCATCCTTGAGTCGCAATACCATCTGATTGCAATTTTCTTTGGGATGAACCTTACATATTATTTAATGAGAAGCGCACTGTATTCGATTGTTGACATAGTGTTCTTCAACAAGAAAAAAAATATACAATGGCAGAAGACTTTACTCTTCCTGACGACACTTGAAAGCGTGCTGTTGTTTCCTGCGGTAATGTTACAGTCATACTTCGACATTTCCATAGAATCGATAACGATTTATAGTGTTTCGATAGTCATTTTAGTCAAATTGTTGACCTTTTATAAGAGTTTTGCAATCTTTTTTAGACAAAACCGCCTTTTTTTCCAAATTATTTTGTACTTTTGCGCTCTCGAAGCAGTGCCGATGGCAGCCTTCATTGGAGCATTGGCAATAACAGGTAACTATTTGAAAATAATTTTTTAGGACACGATGATTAAAAAAATTTTGGTTTCACAACCCAAGCCGACAAGTGAGAAGTCGCCATATTTCGCTATTGCCGAACGCTTTGGCGTGGAACTGGTATTCCGTCCATTCATAAAGGTTGAGGGACTGACATCAAAAGAATTTCGCCAGCAAAAGGTGAGCATCGGCGACTATACGGCTATCGTATTCACATCACGACACGCCATCGACCATTTCTTCAAGTTATGCAAGGAACTGCGGGTAAACATCTCAGAGGACATGAAGTACTTCTGTGTCACTGAAGCTATTTCGCTCTACATACAGAAATATGTCCCTTACCGCAAGCGCAAGATTTTCTTTGGCTCGACTGGAAAGGTAGCCGACATGCTGCCAACGATGGTCAAACACAAAAACGAAAAATACCTCGTGCCGATGAGCGATGTCCACAACAACGACATTAAGGAATTGCTTGATTCCAAAAACCTCAAGCACACCGAATGTGTCATGTACAGAACAGTGAGCAACGACTTCACCGACGAGGAAATAGCAAACTTTGACTATGACATGCTCGTGTTCTTCAGCCCGGTCGGTGTTGACGCCCTGACGAAGAACTTCCCCGACTTCCAGCAAAAGGACGTCGCAATAGCTACCTTCGGACCTGCTACGGCAAAAGCAGTCAAAGAGGCGGGGCTAAGGCTTGACCTCGAGGCACCGACAGAGAAGTATCCTTCAATGACCGGAGCCTTGCAACACTATTTGCTCGAACACGAAGAAGAATAATTGCAAAAGGTATGGAAACACCTGACAAGCCGAGAATGACATTCGGCAAGAAAGAACACCTCGTCAGTCGGAAAACCATAGAAGAGCTATTCTCCGGCGGAAGCCATTCCATGGTGGCTTATCCCATCAGAATGGTATATAAGGCAACCGGCACGTCGGAAGCTCCTGTCCAGGTGCTCGTGAGTGTTTCCAAACGCCACTTCAAGCATGCTGTAAAACGAAACAGGGTAAAGCGTCAACTGCGCGAGGCCTACAGAAAACATAAAGCCGCACTGACAGACGTTGTCGTCGCAACAGGCACAAGCCACTACTCCATAGCCTTTGTCTATCTTGCCAACGAACTCTTCCCATCAAGCGTGATAGAGGGGAAAACGGCAAAACTACTGACGAGGATGGCTGAAAGGTTATGTCAAAAGCATTGCGAAATTGACGAGGGAAGCCGATGAAGGACATCATCAAAAAAATATCTTCGGCACTGTCGGCAGTGGTCTCATGGATGTTGTTGCTTCCAATTGTGTTCTACCAACGATGCATAACCCCTTTCACTCCTCCGTCATGCAGGTTTACACCGACGTGCTCGGAATATGCGAGACAGGCAATCCGCAAACACGGACCGGTAAAAGGCCTTGGGCTGGCTATATGGCGCATACTAAGATGCAATCCCTGGGGAGGAAGCGGCTACGACCCTGTCCCTTAGGCAATAAAGAAAACAACGAATTAAAGAATTAAAGTTATATGAAAAACTTTATCGAAGAACTCAAATGGCGTGGAATGTTAGCACAAATCATGCCTGGTACGGAAGAACTGCTGCAAAAGGAAATGGTAACAGCCTACCTCGGCACTGACCCTACGGCAGATTCCCTTCACATTGGTCACCTCTGTGGCATCATGATGCTGCGTCACCTGCAACATTGCGGGCACAAGCCCATCATACTCGTGGGTGGTGCTACCGGTATGATAGGCGACCCTTCGGGCAAGAGCCAGGAACGTAACCTCCTTAACGACGAGACACTCCGCCACAACCAAGAGTGCATAAAAAATCAAGTGGCACGATTCCTCGATTTCGACACTGAAGCGCCCAACAAGGCAGAAATGGTCAACAACTACGACTGGATGAAGGACTTCACATTCCTTGATTTCGCACGCGAAGTGGGAAAGCATATCACCGTCAACTACATGATGGCAAAGGAAAGCGTACAACAGCGTCTCAACGGAACGGCACGCGACGGTCTTTCGTTCACCGAGTTCACATACCAGCTGCTCCAAGGCTACGACTTCCTCTATCTCTACCAGCACATGGGATGCAAACTGCAGCTCGGAGGCAACGACCAATGGGGCAACATGACCACCGGAACAGAACTTATACGCCGCACCCTCGGCAACGAGGTAGAGACATTCGCCCTCACTTGCCCACTCATCACCAAGTCCGACGGCAAGAAGTTCGGAAAGACTGAGTCAGGCAATATATGGCTTGACCCCAAGCGCACTTCGCCATACAAGTTCTACCAGTTCTGGCTTAACGTCAGCGATGATGATGCAGAGCGCTACATCAAGATATTCACAAGTCTCGACAAACAGACAATAGACGCTCTCGTAGAGGAGCACAAGCAAGACCCAGGCCGACGCATACTTCAGAAACGCCTTGCCGAGGAAACCACAGTGCTCGTTCATTCTCAGGAAGCTCTCGACATGGCAATAGAAGCCAGCAACATCCTTTTCGGAAAATCAACAAAGGACTCTTTGCTGAAACTTGACGAGCAGACACTGCTCGACATCTTCGACGGAGTTCCACAGTTCACAGTCGCTGCAGACCAACTTGGACAGCCAGCTGTCGAGATTCTGACCCAGTCAGCTCCCGTATTCTCAAGCAAGGGCGAGATGAGGAAGCTTGTCCAAGGAGGCGGTGTCTCCATAAACAAGGAGAAACTTTCCGCTTTCGACCGTGTGCTCACAACTGACGATTTAATCGACGGGAAGTACCTTTTGGTGCAGCGCGGAAAGAAGAATTACTATCTAATTACGATAAAATAGAAAAAATATCGTAAAAAATTTGGTGGTGGAGCAAAAAACCACTAACTTTGCACCCGAAAACAAGAAAATTGGACCATGGTGTAATGGTAACACTACAGGTTTTGGTTCTGTCATTATGGGTTCGAGTCCCGTTGGTCCAACTTTCAGAAAAGCTGTACGACATTGTGTCGCGCAGCTTTTTCTATATATACAGGAGTTAAAAATAAGTAAAAAGCGAAGAAAATACGTATTATATTTTGAAGTTTGATAAACTTGCATTACCTTTGTATTAGCAAATCAATAAACAAACATAATTATTATGAAGACAAATTACGAAGTGCGTTATGCAGCACACCCAGAGGATGCAAAAAGTTATGATACTGCACGCATCCGTCGCGACTTCCTTATCGAGAAAGTCTTTGCAGCTGATGAGGTAAACATGGTCTATTCCATGTACGACAGAATGGTCGTTGGTGGAGCAATGCCTGTCAACGAGGCTCTCAAGCTCGAAGCCATCGACCCTCTCAAAGCAGAATATTTTACCACACGACGTGAAATAGGAATCTTCAATGTCGGTCAAGGAGAAGGCACCGTGACAGTAGGCGACGAGACATTCACCCTTGCTTTCAAGGAAGCCCTTTATATCGGCCGTGGTGACCGCGACGTCACATTTGCAAGTACCGACCCGTCAAATCCCGCCAAGTTCTATTTCAACTCCACCACAGCCCACAAGGAGTATCCCTGCAAGAAGGTGACCAAAGGCGACGCCATCGTGGCTCACATGGGGTCTCTTGAGATGAGCAACGAAAGAAACATCAACAAGATGCTCGTTTCACAGGTTCTTCCTACTTGCCAACTGCAGATGGGAATGACAGAACTTGCTACAGGAAGCGTATGGAACACCATGCCAGCCCACGTTCACAGCCGCCGCATGGAGGCATATTTCTATTTCGAAGTACCTGAGGACCAGGCTGTATGCCACTTCATGGGCGAGGTCAACGAGACTCGTCACATCTGGATGAAGGGCGACCAGGCTGTTCTCTCACCGGAATGGAGTATCCACTCTGCCGCCGCCACACACAACTACACCTTCATATGGGGTATGGGCGGCGAAAACCTTGACTACGGCGATCAGGACTTCTCTCTCATTACAGACTTGAAATAAGCAAACTATCCAAATTATATTATTATGAACAATCAATTTTCATTGGAAGGTAAGAACGCCTGGATAACCGGTGCATCTTACGGAATCGGCTTCAACATCGCTAAGGCTTTCGTTGGCGCAGGTATCAAGACTATCATTTTCAACGACATCAACGAGGCTGCCCTCGAGCGTGGTCTTGCCAACTACAAGGAGGCAGGCATCGAAAACGTTAAGGGTTACGTTTGCGACGTCACCAAGGAAGACGAGGTGAAGGCTCTTGTTGAGAAAATCCACGAAGAGGTTGGCAACATCGACATTCTTGTAAACAATGCCGGCATCATCAAGCGCATACCTATGCACGAGATGAAACGTGCCGAGTTCCAACAGGTAATCGACATCGACCTTGTAGGTCCGTTCATTGTATCCTCTGCCGTTCTTCCAGAGATGATGGAGCGTCGCGAGGGCAAGATTATCAACATCTGCTCCATGATGAGCGAGCTGGGTCGTGAGACAGTTTCAGCCTACGCCGCAGCCAAGGGTGGTCTGAAGATGCTGACCCGCAACATCTGCTCTGAATATGGTGAATACAACATCCAGTGCAACGGCATTGGCCCGGGCTACATCGCTACACCTCAGACAGCACCTCTGCGTGAGCGTCAGCCGGACGGCAGCCGTCACCCGTTTGACTCTTTCATCTGTGCCAAGACCCCGGCAGGACGCTGGTTGGAACCAGCCGAGCTTGGCGGTCCCGCAGTGTTCCTGGCTTCACATGCCTCCGACGCAGTCAACGGCCACATTCTCTACGTCGATGGCGGTATCTTGGCATATATTGGCAAGCAGCCACAATAAGCCAAACGCCATAGCTAAAAATATAAGGACATCCATCTTCTTGGTGGATGTCCTTATTCATGATACTAAAATATATTTTACAAAATCAGTTCAATGCATCGTTGAGTTCCGCACCAGCCTTGAACTTTGCAACCTTCTTTGCAGGAATCTGAATTTTCTCTTTTGTCCTCAAATTCATTCCCTCGCGGGCAGGACGCTCTGCAACGCTGAATGTTCCGAATCCTACAAGAGCAATCTTGTCACCAGCAACCAGCGCTTCCTTAACGGCAGCCATTGTTGCATCAAGAGCTTTCTTGGCATCAGTCTTTGTTAGACCAGAACCAGCAGCGATTTTTTCAATTAATTCTGTCTTGTTCATAATTCAAATGGTTTAATATTATTGATTAAATTGATAATTTGCATCTTTTCAGCCACAAATATAGGGGAAAGAATTCATAAATCAAACAAAAAAAGAAAAAAAAAATAGTTTTTTCACTAATTTTCTGTTCTTACACATCCATTTTGTGTCAAATAACAGATATTTTTAGTAATTTTGCGCCGAATAAACAGATACATCAACAAAAAGAAAGGCATTAATAATATGAGAAACATTCCCGTTGTGACCAAAAACCTTCTCTTGGTCAATATCATAGCATTCGTGGTCACCTGGATGCTACAATTAAGGGGCATTGACCTCAACGACATCTGCGGCCTTCATTTTTTCATGGCTCACGACTTTCAGCCCTGGCAGCTCGTCACTTACATGTTCCTGCACGCCGGTTTCACCCATATTCTCTTCAACATGTTCGCGTTATGGATGTTCGGCGTGGTAATAGAAAACGTTTGGGGACCACGAAAATTCCTTTTTTATTACATCTCATGCGGTGTCGGCGCGGGCATAATGCAGGAAATAGCACAGTTCTTCTCGTTCTATCTCACCATTAGCGGGCAAGATCCGTCGATAGGATTCACAGAGTTATTTGCCATTGGCAGTCAACTGTCAATGCAGCTTAACGGATGGACAACCATTGGCGCGTCGGGAGCTGTCTATGCTATTCTTCTCGCCTTTGGAATGATATTCCCCAACGAGCGCATTTTCATTTTCCCGCTGCCCATACCAATCAAGGCAAAATGGTTTGTGATGATTTACGTAGTCATAGAACTATTCTCGGCCATGAGTTCGTCGGGCGACAATGTTGCACACATGGCTCACCTCGGAGGAATGCTCTTCGGCTATCTCATGATACGCTATTGGAACAACCATCCGACCCTGGGCTACGGCCGTAACAACGGGAAGCAGTTTTTCGAGCATCTCAAGGAAAACTTCGAGCGCCGCAGGGGACCCCGCATGAACGTTCGGCAAGGAGGAGCAGCGACAAAGGAAGACGACTGGAACTTCAACGCCAAGAAAAAGCAAGACCAGGAGGAGATAGACAGAATACTTGACAAGATTCGCCGAAGCGGATACGACAGCCTCACGAAAGAAGAGAAGCAGAAGCTTTTTGACAGCAGCAACTCATAGTCGAAATGATAAGCAAAATAAGAATCTTTACGAGAAACATGATTGCGGGTGCGAACATTGCCACGATAATGGTAATGTTCGCCGTCGGTTTCTCCGATTATATCGACCCTCAGTCCCATCCCCTGCTCTCTACCGTAGGGATTGCCTTCCCAATACTTATGATTATTAATGTGGCTTTCATCGTGTTATGGGTATTTGTTTGCAGGAAGATGGTCTTCATCCCCCTACTGGGCTTCGTTCTTTGCTATGTACCAGTAAGGAAATACACTCCCTTCAACATTCCCCACGACACTCCTATAGGGTGCATTAAAGTGCTTTCCTACAACGTCCATGGTTACATTTACGACCAAGGCGACGACAACTCCTTCGAACGCATCGTCAACTACATTGGCAAGAGCAAGGCCGACATATTGTGCCTTCAGGAAGACCTTGGCGACTGGCTAAATCCCCGTAAGCGCCTTGACAGCCTCTATTCCCACAGCTACCGTGAAATCGTCGGCGACATGAAGATGAATGCCGTGAGCGTCTATTCCCGCTTTCCCATCATTCGCACCGAGCGCATCAATTACGACTCCCAACGCAACGGCAGCATCGCCGTATGGCTTGACATCAACGGAAAGACAGTCATCGTTGTCAACAACCATTTCGAGAGCAACCATCTGTCACTCGAAGACAAGGCGAGGTACAAGCGACTGATTAAAGGCGACCTCGAACGTGACACGGCAAAGAAGGAAACCAGCTACATTGCAAGGAAAATTGCCGATGCCGCTCAGCAGCGTGCCCCGCAGGCAAAAGCCGTGGCAAACTTCATAAAAAGCCATCAGGGACAGCCCCTCATCGTGTGCGGCGACTTCAACGACACCCCGATATCCTTTACCCATCGCACAGTCGCAGAAGGTCTCACCGATTGTTATATTGAAACCGCCAACGGTCCCGGTTTGTCATATAATCAGAAAGGCTTCAATGTCCGCATCGACAATATTTTGTGCTCCTGCCATTTTACGCCTTTCAACTGCCGTGTGGACAACAAAATCCACGCATCCG
This sequence comes from Prevotella sp., assembly GCA_022771265.1. GTDB lineage: Bacteria > Bacteroidota > Bacteroidia > Bacteroidales > Bacteroidaceae > Prevotella. Next base: position 14,025 of record JALFCG010000001.1, on the reverse strand, counting down.
ACCATTATCCCATCTATTGTTGGCTAAAATTCGGCTATAAACCATAAAAAAAACGAGAAAAATCCTGTTTTTTTTTCTAAAGTGTAAAAAAATTATTATATTTGCACGCTATTTTTGGCATCAGCTTGACAATAATAAATTAAAAATATAATAATAACAAAATGCAAAACAAAGGAATTGTAAAGTTTATCGCACTTGTTCTGGTTTTGGTGTGCGTATTCTATCTCTCCTTCTCGTTCGTTACACGCCACTACGAAAGTAAGGCGGCAGCAATGGGCGAAGAGGCAGGTCAGGAATACCTCGACTCAATCATGAACGAAAAAGTGTATCTCGGCGCTTATTCACTTAAGCAGTGCCGTGAGATGGAAATCGGCCTCGGACTTGACCTGAAGGGCGGTATGAATGTTATTCTCGAAGTGTCGGTGCCCGATGTCATCGCTGTCTTGGCTGACCACAAGACCGACGCAGCCTTCACCAAGTCCATGGAACAGGCAAAGAAGGAGGAAGAGACAAGCCAAGCTGATTTCGTGTCTCTCTTCATCAAGTATTACAAGCAGAACGCTCCCGGTCATCGCCTCGCTGAGGTGTTTGCCACACAGCAGATGAAGGGAAAGGTCAGCACACAGAGCTCCGACTCTGAGGTTGAGGCAGCAGTACGCGCCGAAGTGCAGTCGGCTGTTGACAACTCTTTCCTCGTCGTTCGTAACCGTATCGACAAGTTTGGCGTCGTTCAGCCAAACATACAGAAGCTCGAAGGACAGTCAGGACGCATCATGGTTGAAATGCCAGGCATCAAAGAGCCGGAGCGCGTACGCAAGCTCCTTCAGGGAAGCGCCAACCTCGAGTTCTGGGAGACCTACAACAGCCAGGAAATCGTTCCTCTTCTTGCCCAGCTCAACCAGCGCTATGCAGCAGGCAACGTGGAGGAGTCTCCAGCCGACTCTGTAAAGGCAGAAGCTGCAAAGACCGACAGCGTGAAAGCCGACAGCGTAAAGGCTGAAACATCAGCACTCGCAAAGCTGAAGAAGACCGACGACAAGGCCGACAAGAGCGCTGAGGCAATGAAGAAGCAGAACCCGCTCTTCTCAGTGTTCCAGCCTGTACAGGGACAGGGACTCAGCACTGTTGGCTACGCTATGGCTCGCGACACTGCCGATGTAAACAAAGTCATCTATTCCGAAATAGCAAAGCAGGTCCTGCCTACAGACCTCAAGCTCCTTTGGAGTGCAAAGCCGGCCGATTTCGACACGAAGGGACAGGTTTATGAGCTCCACGCCATTAAGGTGACCGAACCTTCAGGACGCGCTCCGCTGGAGGGTGACGTCATCACCTCCGCAAAGGATGGTTTCTCACAGTACGGACAACCAAACGTGTCAATGCAGATGAACAGCGACGGCGCACGCCGCTGGGCTCAGCTGACCAAGATGAACATAGGACGTGCCATCGCCATCGTGCTTGACGGTACCGTTTACAGCGCACCACGCGTCAACGGCGAGATACCAGGAGGAAACTCAGAAATCTCCGGCAACTTCACCATCGAAGACACCAAGGACCTTGCCAACACCCTCAACTCAGGTAAGATGCCAGCTCCTACACGCATCGTGCAGGAAGAGGTCGTAGGTCCTTCACTCGGTGCACAGTCAATCCAGCAGGGTATCATTTCGTTCATCGTGGCTTTCATTCTCCTTATGATTTACATGCTCTGCCTCTACGGAGTTATCCCAGGTATGATGGCGAACCTTGCGCTCATCGTCAACCTGTTCTTCACACTCGGTATTCTCACCTCTTTCCAGGCAGCGCTTACCATGCCGGGTATCGCCGGTATCGTGCTCTCGCTTGGTATGGCAGTCGATGCCAACGTGCTCATCTATGAGCGTACAAAGGAGGAACTTCGCTCTGGTTCTAACGTACGTGAGGCAATGAAGAAAGGTTACGCCAACGCGTTCTCCGCCATCTTCGACTCCAACTTGACATCTATCATCACCGGTTTCATCCTCTACGCCTTCGGTACAGGTCCTATCCGTGGTTTCGCCACCACCCTCATCATCGGTATCTTCTGCTCGTTCTTCACCGCTGTGTATCTGACACGCCTTGTTTACGAGAACCGCATGAACAAGGACAAGTGGCTGAACCTCACTTTCTCTACAGGCTTCTCAAAGAACCTCATGCAGAACACCAAGTTCCACTTCATGGGCATATACAAGAAGACCTTCACCATTTGGGGCGTTGCAGCTGTGCTGTTCATCATCTGCCTCGCCGTTCGCGGCTTGAGCAAGAGCATCGACTTCACCGGTGGACGCAATTATGTAGTTAAGCTTGAGAAAGCAGTAGAGCCAGAGGAAGTGCGCACAGCCCTTCAGGGAGTCTTTGGCGACGCCAATGTCAGCGCCATCGCCCTCGGTACCGATGGCAAAACCATCCGTGTATCCACCAACTACAAGATTGAGTCTAACAACCCGACCGTTGACGACGAGTGCGAGAACATTCTCTTCAAGGCAATGTCAGGCGCAGGACTCGTCACCCAAAAGAGCGTCGATGCCTTCAAGAACCCCGACGTTCGTGAGGGAGGCTCAATCATCAGCAGCACGAAGGTAGGACCGTCAGTGGCAAAGGATATCACCTACGGAGCCATCGTGAGCGTGTTCTTCGCTCTTATCGCCATCTTCGTCTATATTCTCATCCGTTTCCGCAACGTGGCTTACTCTGTAGGTTCAACGATAGCTTTGGCTCTCGACACCTTAATAGTAATAGGTATATACTCTGCTTTGTGGGGCTTTGTGCCAATGTCGCTTGAGATTGACCAGACATTCATTGGAGCCATCCTCACCGTTATCGGTTACTCCATCAACGACAAGGTGGTGGTGTTCGACCGTATCCGTGAGAACTTCCAGCTCTATCCGAAGCGCGACCGCCAGCAGCTGTTCAACGACTCGCTTAACCAGACTCTTGCGCGTACCATCAACACCTCCGTCACCACATTGATAGTGCTCCTCTGCATCTTCATCCTTGGTGGCGACAGCATCCGCAGCTTCTCGTTCGCGATGATTCTCGGTGTTGTCTTCGGTACATGCTCGTCAATATTCGTTGCCGCTCCTATTGCCTTCCTGACAATGGGACGCACGATTAAGGAAGACTAAGCATTTCCCTTTCCTCGTTCCCTTTAATCCCAAGGGACACTAATTCATTTCCTCGCGGCTGCCTTTCTCCCCGAATGGCAGCCGCATTCTAATATCAAGATATAACAAAGCAAGGACTCACCCTTAGAATGGACAAGACATACGAATCGTTTTTCAGGCAAAACTACAATGATGCCTATCAGCAAGCCTTCCGTCTGCTTCGCGACGAGGAGGCGTGCAAGGATGTCGTGTCCGATTCCTTCGAGCTTCTGCTAAGGCTTTACAAGTCAGGAATGACAGAAAAGTTCACTGTCAGCTACCTTATGACAACCGTGAAAAACAAAGCAATCGACGAAATACGCAAACAACATTCTCGTGACAGATACACCTATTACATTCTCCACCATCACGACACTGATACGACAAACGACCTTATCATGCAAGAAAGAAAAAAGCAAGTCGATGAAATCATGAACGCTCTTGACCGTCTGAGCCCAAAGACCCTCTGCGTTATGAAAGCCTGTTTCGTTGACCGGAAGAAATATCGCGAAGTGGCTGAAGAACTGGGGATAAGCAAAAGCACTGTGAAGAAGCATGTTATGGATGCCCTTCAACGGCTGAGAGAGCAGTTTGGCAATCCCGACAAGTAATGCAATGTTAATAAAGCAAAATAATAATAGACCTATTCCTATTGTCAACGTTATTATAATAAATAAGGAGAAAAATGGAGAAACAAGTCAATAAGCACATTGAACAAATAATTGACTCGATGCTCGACGAGAAAGTCACCGTAGAAAACGACAAGGACTTTCTGCAAGGATTGAGCAAGGACATGGACTTTGTGGAAGACGTGGTAGAGGCAACCCACAGGAAAACCACACCTGCCCCTGACATCGATGAGGCGTGGGACAGTTTTGGCCATAAACACATTGTCACATCCAACATCCGCAAGTGGATTTGGCTGGCAACGGCATCGGTAGCCATACTGCTCTCGGTGGCGGCCATCACCTTATGGAACGGCAACACTGACGGCACAGCTGAAAGGCTATCGCAAACGGTAGCGTCAACCAGCGACAAAGCGACGTTGACCACTGACGGCACTACGGCTGGCAACATCGAAACCATCACTGTCACCACCTCCAAGGGAGAGACAAAGACCGTCACCCTACCCGACGGCTCTGAAGCGTACCTCAACTCGCAAAGCACGATAAGCTATCCGGAACAGTTCACAGGCAAGGAGCGCACAATTACCCTCTCGGGAGAAGCGTACCTTAAGGTGAGCCACAATGCCTCAATGCCGTTTGTTGTCAGACACGGCAATGTCACGACGCGAGTGCTTGGCACGGAATTCAACATCAGGAGCCGTGCAGGCAGTGACACTCATGTCACTCTGGTCAGCGGCAAGGTGGAAGTGACGTTTGGCGGATTGACCAAGACGTTGAGTCCGGACCAGGACGCGTGCATAGGCAGTAAAGGCATTACCGTGACCAGCGTGAACCCTATACAGTTCACAGGTTGGCGCAGAGGCATAGTCTATTTTGACGACGCTTCCTTGAAGGACGTGATGGACGACATTGGCAAGCGATATGGGTTAAACGTTATGTTCCGCGACCAGTCACTGTCAGAGCAACGTTTCCACTGCATGTACAACGTCTCCGACAGTCTTGACCACGTGCTCGACATAATCAGGCTGTCATCAGGGATTAATGTAAATGTCAGTGGCAACACCATTTTCATCGAGTGACATAAGCAAAACGCATTATTGCAAAAAAAAAATAAAAAAAGGCCGGTAAAGAGGGTGCCCTCTTTGCCGGTCTTTACGTTGATAAAGCATAAACACAAAATAACAACAGATATTAGTGAACATTTATCAACTTAAAACAAGAGTAATATGGGAATAAAGAAAGTCATTCTTTTGGCCACTCTTTCACTGTTGCCGCCCGCGCTGACAGACAATGCGGCGGTCTTTGCCCAACAGCAGGGTAAGCTTTACGAGAGAGTAATCAGCAACGAATCGCTTCCAAATGTGCTCAAACAGTTGGAAAAGCAGTTTTCAACACAGATTGCATTCACCTATGCAGACTTGAGCGAGATGAAAGTAAACGCAAAGGTCAATGCCAAAACCATCGACGAGGCGCTCATGCAAGTGCTACAAGGGCTTCCTGTCAGCTACGAGCGACGCGGGAACACCATAGTGGTAAAGACAAAGGCAAAGGCCACACGCTCTTCTAACTCCGTCAGGGTAGAAGGTGTTGTTGCCGACGAAAAGGGCGTACCCATACCCGGTGTGACCGTAAAAGTGCCCGGAAAGAAGAACGTAGCGACAATCAGTGACTCCAACGGACGCTTCGCCGTTGAGCTTGAAAAGGGTAAAGGCGTATCACTCGGATTCTCCTTCCTCGGCATGAAAGACGCCGTTTATTACGCCACATGCCGCAAGGACGTTGACAACGTCGTAATAACGATGAAGGAGGACGACCAGACTCTTGAGGAGGTTGTAGTGACAGGTTACGGCAACATCAAGAAATCATCATACACAGGTTCCGCTTCAACCATGAACGCCGAGAAGCAGAAAGAACTGCCCGTCGTCACGGTATCGCAGATGATGGAGGGAAACCTTTCCGGTATCTCCATCAGCACCAACAGCGGAACGCCTGGTGCCGCATCCTATATAAGGGTGAGAGGTATCGGCTCGCTGTCAGCATCCAACGAGCCGCTCTATGTACTCGACGGAGTGCCTGTGATGTCAGGCAATATGTCGTCAAACTCAATGAACACCAGCGGCTTGGGCATACTGAACACACTTAATCCTGCCGACATTGAAAACATCACCGTGCTGAAAGACGCGGCTTCCGCATCGCTCTATGGAGCAAGGGGAGCCAACGGAGTCATCCTCATCACAACAAGAAAGGGTAAGGCAGGGAAAACCTCCTATAACCTCAAGGCGAGCTTCGGCATCTCCGATTTCGCCTGCCAGTTCCGCCCAACAATGGGTGGCGACGAGCGCCGGAACCTCATCCTCGAGGGTCTGACCAACGCCAACATCGACGCTGGCGAGACAGTCGAATGGGCTGAGGAACACGCCGAAGAGGTGATAGACCGATATGCAAAGATTCCTGCCAACGGCTATGCTGACTGGGAAAGCGCCCTCTTCAGGAAAGCGCTGCAACAAAACTACGACTTCTCGGTCATGGGCGGCAACGACAACACAAGATTTGCCGGCTCGGTGAACTACACCAACCAGGAGAACGTGGCTCGCAACTCCGGATTCGAGCGCTACAGCGGTCACATGAACTTCAACAACAAGTACAAGAAGTTCGACCTCGCCATGAACGCCATCTTCTCGCTCACGAAAGAAAAACCGCTTCCGGGAGCCAATTACTACAGCAACCCCATGTATGCCCTGAAAGCCTACCTCAACCCTTCAATACCCATCTACAACGAAGACGGTTCATACAATACAGACATACAGGCGCTGAACAACATGAACCTCGTTTACGAGAACGAAATCAACAGCCACAAGAGCCGTGTGGCAAGGGCCTTCATGTCAGGAGAAGCCGGCTACACCTTCTTCAAGGGCCTGAGGCTCTCCACGCTCTTCAACATCGACTATACCAACACCAACGAGTTCAGGTACTTCTCGCCCGACAGCTCCGACGGCAAGAGCCCTAACGGACAAGGCGACATCTACAACACCGAAAACTTCACCTACAACAGCAACACCCGGCTCAACTACGCGACAAAACTCGGATTGCACTCCATCGACCTTCTCGCCGCCTACGAGATACATAAGTGGGACAAGACTTACATCTTCGGCGAAGCCAAGGACTACGCCTCCAACAAAAAGCCCGTCCTCAACACCGCCAGCCAGCCTGTTGAAATCGCGAACTACGACAGCGGCGACTCCATGCTGTCCTACGTGATTCGCGGCAACTACGACTACGACAACCGCTACTACTTCTCGTTCAGCTTCCGCCGCGACGGCTCCTCACGCCTTCATCCCGACAACCGTTGGGACAACTTCTGGGCAGTGTCGGGTTCCTGGCGCTTCTCACAGGAAAAGATGCTGAAGAAGTCCGAGTCATGGCTCACCGACGCCAAGCTCCGAATGAGCTACGGTGTCAACGGCAACATCCCCTCGTCGCTCTTCTCCTACTACGGACTCTACGACATTACCTACTCCTACAACGACAATCCGGCAATGGTGGAAAGCTCACTGAGCAACAGCAAGCTCAGCTGGGAAAAGAACTACTCGTTCAACGTCGGTCTCGACCTCTTCCTCTTCAACCGCATCTACGTGACTTTCGACTGGTACACCCGCACCACTCGCGACCTGCTGATGAGCAAGATGGTTGACCCGATAACTGGCTTTGGTTCCATTACCGACAACGTCGGCAAGATGCGCAACACCGGCTTCGAGCTCGAGATACGCTCTAACAACATCGACACCAACGACTTTTCCTGGACCACCACGTTCCTCATGTCCCACAACAAGAACAAGGTGCTGAAGCTCTCCGACGTCCCGCAGTACTATGCCGACAACTACTACATCGTCAAGGAAGGCTACTCCATCGGGACAATCTGCCTGCGCGAATACGCAGGAGTCGATCCGCAGACAGGCCTCCCGCAATACTACAGCAACAAGGAAGTTGACGGAGTAAGGTCGCGCGAAATCGTCAACGACCCCAACAAGGCAGTCTCCGTGCCACTTGAGAACATCTACCCGACACTAAGCGGCAGCCTCTCCAACACGATGCGCTACAAGATGGTTGACCTGAACTTCAACTTCACCTATTCGCTCGGTGGATATTCCTACGACGCCGGCATGTGGGCATTGCAAGACGACGGCTACTCAGCCACGACACCCAAGAGCACCGAACTGCGCAGGCGCTGGCGTAACCCCGGCGACATCACCGACGTACCCCGCTACGTCAACGGGCAGACCTACGGCGGATGGTGGCACTCGTCAAGAGGCATTCACAGCACCGACCACCTTCGCCTGAAGAACCTCATACTCGGAGTCAACGCCCCCTCACAGTGGGCAAAGCACATCGGCCTGTCAAGCGCACGACTGTTCTTCTCCGCTACCAACCTCTTCACGCTGGCAAGCTACGACCAGTACGACCCTGAGCTAACGGGCACTGTCGCGTTCAACATCCCTCCATTGAAAACTTATTCTTTAGGATTGGAAATAGGATTCTAACAAAACACTGACAATTATGAAAAGAACAACATATATCACACTCATTTCCTGCATCTTCCTTGCATCATGCGGAAACGACTTCCTCGACAGGGAGCCCTCAGACGAGATAACAACCGACGAGGCCATCACGCAACCTGCCGACGTGAAAAACGCCGTCAACGGGCTCTATGCACTCATGGCTTCCACGTACTACTACAACTCTGCCATGTTCCTCTACGGCGAAGTTAAGGGCGACGACATGCAACCCACATGGTGGTCGAGCGGACGACAGTCCTACACCTACTATTATTTCGAGCACTCGGCAGCAGTGCCCAACAGCGGCGGACTGTGGGGAAGGCCATACTACATTATAAGAAACGCCTACAACATCATCGACGCCATCGACAACGGCAAAGTCAACGCAAAGGGAGAAAACCTCGACAACTACAAAGGGGAAGCCCTCGCTGCCATCGCCCTCTGCTATTTCGACCTCACAAGGGTCTATGGTTATCCTTACGCCAAGGACAACGGTGCTTCCCCAGGAGTGCCACTGCTCGACCATGCTATCGGCTACGGGACGGTAGTTGACAGAAACACCGTGGCAGAGTGTTACGACTTCATCATCAAACGCCTGAAGGAAGCCATACCGCTGCTGTCGAAGACACGCAACGACGGGCACATCAACTCCTTCGCGGCAAGAGCACTGCTCGCAAGAACCTATCTCTACTGCGAGCGCAACCAGGAAGCCTTCGAGACCGCCGACCAGCTCATTCGCGACATCAACTCCACAGGCATCTACTCCCTCGCCTCCAACGAGAACTATGTTAAAATGTTTGCCCACGACAACAAGTTCGGCTCGGAAGCCCTCTTCCAGATTGCCAACACAACCACGTCCAACCCCGGACGCGACGGACTCTCCTACCTGCTCCACTGGTGGGGCTACGCTGCAGTAGTACTTACCGACGATTTCGCGCAAGAGCTGAAAAACGACCCCGGCGACGTCAGAAACAAGCTCATCGCCACCTATCAGGACGGAGGCGACCACCAGTACTACAACCTCCTGCTGAAATATCCCGGAGAGAAATACTACGACGTTCCTTCCTTCGACAACAACTACACCGTCGTCAGGCTCTCGGAAGTCTATCTCATAGCTGCCGAGGCAGGACTTAAGGCAGGCGGACAATACCGCGATGCTGCGCGGCAGTACCTCAACAGCATCGTCAAAAGGGCAAATCCCAATGCCAACGTTGCCGACGCCGACTTCACCCTCGACCGCGTGCTCGACGAAAGAGCAAGGGAACTCGTCGGCGAGGGACACCGCTACTTCGACATGCTGCGCAACGGAAAAACAATCGTCAGACAAGGAGGCAAGCACCTTGCCAACGCGCCGGAACGCATCGACTGGAACTACAACAAGTGCGTGCTCCCCATCTCTCGCGACGAGTTCATCTTCAACCCCGACATGCAACAGAACGAGGGTTATGGAAAAGACTGACATAAACAAACATAAATACAGGACAATATGAAAAAAACATTATATTACCTATGCCTCGTGGCATCTCTCGTCAGCCTCGCGTCATGCTCCGACAACGACGAACTGGCTGACGGCATGCAAACCAACTTCACGAGCTTCAAGATAAAAGGTTACGAGGATGCCGTCACCACCATCGACGTGGCAACACGCACAGTGACGGTAAGGCTGCCTGACGAGGTGACAAGCGGAAAAGACCTCGTGCCCGTATTCACCGTCTCGGAAGGCACACAGGCTTCCATCAACCGCGTCATACAGCAGAGCGGAACCAACGCCATGGACTTCAGCAACGAGGTGCTATACACCGTGGCAAATGCCGACTACACGGCAAAGACACGATGGCACGTCATCGTCACCAACAACGACTACACGGCAAAGTACGGCATGGGCAACTTCCTAACCTACTGGTGGTCGAACAACGGCACCAACCCCGACGGCTACTACATTCAGCAGCAGCACACAGGCGAATACTCAAGTGTCAACTGCGGACCCACCTGCGCCGTCATGGCCCTCAAGTGGCGCGACCCTAACTGCAGCGTGACTGTCGAGGACGCCCGCAACACAGCCGTTTTCAGCGAAATCGACGGCAGTACATGGTGGTATCCGCGCGACATCTACAACTGTCTTAAGCGCAACGGAGTGAATAACGTCTATTACTGGAACTTCACCGGCTATTCCTACGACGGTTACGTAAGGTCGATATGCAACCTGCTCGAGCAGGGCAACCTCTGCATCTCGTGCCTCAACAACGGAAATATAAGCGAACAGGCTGCCCTCAACAAGGAGTATCACACCAACCGATACTACAAAGGCGGTTCGGGGCACTACCTGCTCATCAAGGGCTACCGCGTGGTCAACGGTGTCACATGGCTCGAAGTCCACGACCCATGGGGCAACGACCTTAAATATTCCGACGGCAGCTACTACGGCGCCAACCGTTACTACAAAGGCAGCGAAGTCGCAACATCCATCGACTGGAACATCTGGACAGTGGTTGTTCCATACGAGTGAAAAATGTTCAAAAAAAAGCACTTTGTGCTTAAAGGGCTACGCCTTAATGGTGCTTTTCGCGCAACCACAGGGGATGTAGGCGTCTCGCCAGCACCCTTCGAAGTAAAATATTGTCAGCTCCCCCTTCAGGTTTCCGGCAGCCTGAAGGGGGAGCCTTCATCAATCGATGTGAAGATTTTTCTTTCCGTCACCCTTCGAGATAGTTTCGGCATGCCTTCGGAATGTTATACACTGTTGTAAACAAATTTCCAGCCATATACACAGATTGACGACTACTAGTTTTCATGCCATTAATGCCAGCTATTATGCCATTAAGAAAAAGTTGGAATGCAATGGTTTTGATTATTAATGGCATAATAGCTGGCATTAATGGCATGACATTTCCTTAAGAAGTTTACTTGACAGAACGTCTGTTGTCATAGGCAATGACGCATAAACAGCCGTTAGTAACGGGCTTTTAGATAATAAATGTTAAATTATAAGGAAATACCATTGACTTTGTACTAAAAGTCCAATATTTTTATTATCCTTGCAGAAAATTTTGAAAACTATTAAACTTGTATTTAGTTTTAGGAACCAAACATATTAAAAATTGAGAGAATGAGATTATCAAAAATGAGACGTACAGCAGTGATGCTGGTACTATCAATGGTTTTTCAGGTGTTAACCTATGCACAAAACACCACATCAACAATTACAGGCACTACTACTGACGCCGACGACATACTGCCAGGCGCCATTGTAAGGCTGACGGAGACGGGAACCGGCACTACCTACACGACCGTCTCTAACCAAAAAGGGCAATTCCGCTTCAACGGCCTTCGTCCCGGCGGTCCTTACCGCTTGGAAGTGAGCTTTGTTGGTCACAATAAGTCAATAATCGACATCAAGCGTATAAGTCTTGGTGAAACATATTCATGCGATGTAAAACTCAAGGAAGGCAACGAACTGAAGGAGGTGATTGTCACCGGACAGGCAGCCGCCCTGAGAAAAACCGGGTCGTCGGAGAACTTCTCGGCTGACGACATCGACAACCGCGCCACCATCGACAGGAGCATTCAGGACGTGCTCGCCATGTCACCCTACTACACCGGCAACGGGTCGTTCGGTGGACGCGACGGCGGAATGAACAACTACAGCATCGACGGTGCGAACTTCAACGCCAACATGGGTCTTGACCGCGCGAAAATGCCTGGAGCAGGCACACCATTCGCCTTGGAAGCCTTGGAAGACATACAAGTGGTGAACTCAGCCTTCGACGTGAAAAACAGCAACTTCATGGGCGCTACCATCAACGCCGTGACCAAGAGCGGTTCAAACATCTTCCGCGGTTCAGCCTACCACTATTATAAGGACGAGAGCCTTCGCGGCAACAAGGTTGACGGCGAGGAACTGACAACCAAGCGCGGCGACATCAAGCGCACCATCTACGGCCTGACCCTCGGAGGCCCGATAGTCAAGGACAAGCTGTTCTTCTTCGTGAGCGCCGAGCTTGAGAACACCCCGCTTGAGCTGCACCAGTGGCGCACGTCGCCGAACGGCGTTGAAGACGGCAAGAACCTCATCTCACGCGTCACCGAGACGGACATGAAGAAGTTTGCCTACGACCTCCAGTCGATGTACGGCTGGAATCCCGGCTCCTACAACGACTTCACGGGCGATAACAAGTTTTTCCGTCTGATGGCGCGCATCGATTGGAACATCTCGAAGAACCACAACCTCACCCTTCGCTATAACCAAACCAACGGCGAGAAGGACAACCTCTACTCAAGCCCCAACATGGGCATGAGCGACGGCAGGGTGAGCATCTACTCGATGGTGTTCGATGGCAGCAACTGGCGACAGATTGACAACGTCTATTCGCTTACAGGCGAGCTAAACAGCCGCTTCGGCAGCAACATCTCAAACAAGCTCCGCGCCTCGTTCACCTTCAACGACGCAAACAACCGCGAGTGTGACGCCGCCTTCCCCTGCATCGAGATAATGAAGCCCTACGACGGCGACGGCCAGAACCACGCCTACATGTCAGCCGGCTACGACCCTCACGCCTGGCTCAACGGCATCAACGAGAAGAGCTGGAACGTCACCGACGACTTGAATATCTCGCTCGGCAACCACTACTTTACGCTCGGGGCAGGATTCGAGTCAACCGTTGCCTCTAACTGCTACATGAAATACGGTGCCGGCTACTACCGCTACGCCTCCTATGACGATTTCCTTCAAAAGAAAGCCCCAGTGGCATTCGCCATGTGCTGGTCGCTGACAGGCGAGGACCGCGCCCTTAGCGACGTGACCTATAACCGCCTCTCCGCCTACGTGCAGGACGAGTGGCAGGTGAGCCCACGCCTGAGGATGCTCTACGGTTTGAGGATGGACATGCCGATGTACACCAACCACCGCTACGAGAACCCCTCGGTTGCCGGTCTCGACTTCAACGGCAAGAAGCTCAACACCAGCGAGTGGCCTGGCAACGTGGCACTGTTCTCACCACGCATCGGCTTCAACTACGACGTGACGAAGAACGGCGACCTCCGTTTCCGTGGAGGTACGGGCATCTTCACCGGCCGTTTCCCGCTCATCTTCTTCAGCAAGATGCAGGAAGGCTCGGGCATGCTGCAGACGTCGGTGCAGATTACCAGCGCCACCAACAAGCTCCTGCCGTATCTCGCAGGCGGCGTGCGCACCCCGCAGCAGGTTCTCAGCGAGGTAGTGCCCACCCTTCCCGACGACCTGAAGAAGCTCTTCCCGACACAACCGGGAGCCGTGAGTAACCTCGTGACCATCGACAAGCAGTTCAAGATGCCGCAGGTGTGGAAGTCAACCCTCGCCCTCGACTGGAAGGCTCCGCTCGGCTTCGACAACCTCTTCACCGTCGAAGGCACGTTCGCCAAGGACATCAACGCCATCACCGCCTATGACGCCAACATCGACATGGACAAGGCGACGGCAAAGCAGTTCACAGGTCCCGACAACCGATACTTCTACCCCGGCAACGCCGAAAAACGCATACACAGCGACAACGGATACGCCTACGAGATGACCAACACCAGCAAGGGCTACTCAGCCAACGTGATGGCACAGGTCAAGATGACCCCGGTGAAGAACCTCGACCTCATGGCTGCCTACACATGGACAGCGTCGAAGACGATGAACAGCCTGCAGAGCAACCAGGTGGAGAACGCCAT
>JALFCG010000117.1 GCA_022771265.1 Prevotella sp. | reverse complement strand
GGTCATTGCCTCCGATGATGGAGGTTGTACCACGTACTCGCACACTATTGAGCATAGCCATACGATCCAGACCGTTGGATGTCACATTGACACCAGCAGCCTGACCACTCAACACGTCGAGGGCGTTGTTGGCCGCACCCTCGTTGGAATGATTTCCAACTATCTTTATTATAATACTTCCATTGTCAATGGAATCTTTCCGTTCTACAGGAACTTGCTTTTGTGCATGAGCCAAAGAACTGCAAAAGAGCGCAATGAGAAGTAACGTAAAGTCTTTTTTGCTCTTTGCCATTTTCTATTTCTTTTACTTTGGTTATGGATGATTTCCGATAAGCAAAGATAAGGTGCAATACACCTAAATTCCGCAGCACTTTAGTTTAACTTTTTTATAAGTTCCTGAGCAACAAAAAGTTGCTCAGGATTTTGCCATGTCAGATTTTTCACTTACCTTAGTGCTGCATTTCAAGACAAGCAAAAACTTCAATGGCATGGCAAAGGTACAAATAAAATCTGAGAAAATCACTCCTTTTGGAGGAATTTTTCACGTTAGGGAGCATTTTTCCCGTTTTGTGGGTCCGGTAATCGACAAAGTCCTGGGACTTCGATGCACATCGTTCGGCTATCAAAGCGCGAGATTGTGGGGTCTTTGTCAAGTGTCTACTTCTGTGGCGGCGACTGTGTGGAGGAACAATAGCTTCGGATGGGCAAGGCTGCCAAAGTCCATCATTGCAGAGAACACTGTGCCCTCAAGGACAGTGGCATCCGCGACCGCTACAGGTGTATGGTAGTGGGTCTTGAGGAGGGCAAGGACCGACTCTCCCAAGTGCCCCCGTCAAGAAAGTTCCGCAAGGGCGACATCGTATGGATAGTAGGGGAGGAGGCAAACCTTAGGGAATTGATGCAGTAACGGTATTCGCCCATTCCATTGGTTTCTTGCCGGTAAACTTCTTGAAGTTGCGGTAGAAGGACCTCTCGCTTGAGAAACCT
Organism: Prevotella sp.; assembly: GCA_022771265.1. GTDB lineage: Bacteria > Bacteroidota > Bacteroidia > Bacteroidales > Bacteroidaceae > Prevotella. Next base: position 5,201 of record JALFCG010000117.1, on the reverse strand, counting down.
GATTGGGTGGCGACGTCGGATTTTTTTATGTTTTGGGGATCTTGCGACAAGAGTTTTTTTGCATGTTCTACTCTCATACTGTTGATATAGTCAGAGAAGGACATGCCTTTTGTTTGGTTCATATAGGCGGATATGTACGTACGGCATATACCCGTGGCTTCCGCTACATCACCAATCTTTAGGTTTTGAGTGAGGTACAGTTGATTGGTTTTTAGTAATTCGTCGATTTTTTTCCCTGCCTCGCTTTCCTCTATTGCCGGCGTGTCGCTTGTAGGCTGTTCGTCATGTTCCTTGCTGTCTTCAACAAACTGTTCGAAGGAGAAATCGCGGGTGAAGCCGATGTAGCTCAACGCGAATAGCATGACGGAGAATGGGGTGATGACGGCTAACAATATCCAGTCGCTCTGTGCAAAGTATTGCCTGTCCAAGGCGTTAGCCACGGCTGAGCATAAGGATGTAATCACGAATGCAATGATCAGGTGTTTCACAGCCGTCGTGTCACGCCCTTCCGTGTCGGCATACACATTGGCAATCTCCCTGTCGAAAGCGCGTAGCTTGCGGTATCCGAAGAAGATGACTATAAACACCTGAACGGCGAAGAGCAGTTTTCGCGCATTGTCAAACACACCCACCAATTCTGGAAAGGCATACTTTCCTAAAGCCACAACGACTCCAGGTAGAAGTATGAGAAAGAGTTTCAGTGGAGCTTTTGGCCGTGAAACCAAATTACATATATAAACGTAATAAAGAGGATAGACCGACAACGAACAGAGTGTCCATAGGCACTCCATCGTGTGAGTCAGTCCGACGGTGAAGAAGAGCCCATGACATAGGTATAGGACAACGCATGTGAACAGAAACCATGTGAGGATTCTCTTCGCCGTGTCGCTCTTCCTGTAGTGTACGAGAAAGGTTATAAACCATATCAGACACACGTAAAACGGTATGAAACTGAGCAGAGTCCGAAGCATTGCTGTCTAATGTTTTTAGTTGTCATTACAATTTTGCTGCAAATTTACTGTTTTTTTCTCAATTTTCCTATATAAAATCCATAAAATTTTTGTATCGATAACACGTTGAGTATCAGCGGAATGTACGATATGACAGTCGTTTTGTACGACGTAACAGTCTTTTTTGTACGATGTGGCATACGAATTATTGGCAATTGTTTTGCGCTTTAGAGTAATTTTCATACTTTTGCCCCCCAAAATGACAAGTAGGAACACGTATTCATTCCTACTACCTATTCATATTTATAGGGTCATAGACAGAATACAAGGTTTAATTAATTATTTTGATATTAATGAAAGAAATCGGGAAAAGACATTATGTGAAGCCTCACATGGCTGTTTACTACATTGAGAGTCCGCAACTGCTGGCAGGTAGTGGCACAGGTACGATAGAAGAAATGTCGGAAGAAACTTTTAATGATTGGGAATAAGACTAACAAAGAAAAGAAGATGAGAAAGTATATACATTCATTGCTGGCTTTTACAGCCATCGTGTCCTTCGCTTCATGTTCGTCGGAGGACAACAACATTGCAGAAAATGGTGACAACACCAAGGTAATGACGTTCACCGCAACGCAAGAAGATAATGCTCCTGCGACAAGGACTGCTATATCATCCACTAACAACAAAGCCATTGTATGGAAATCTGGCGACCAGATAAGTGTCTTTGACGGTTCAAAGAACAATCAGTTTACATTGAAGAGTGGTGAAGAGACGAATAGTGCGACCTTCGGAGGTACTGCTGCTGCATCAGCCACTACCTATACTGCTGTTTATCCTTATCAGTCTGAAGCCACACTCTCTGGCAATTCAGTAAATAATGTCACCCTAAAAGCCACCCAAACCGCTACTCCAGGTAGCTTCGACAAGACTACAGCTTTGATGATGGCACAGGGCAAAAGCACCAATTTGTCTTTCAAAAATGCCGTTGGTTATGTTAAGGTGACTCCAAAGTTTGATTGCAAAAAGATTGAACTGAAAGCAGCGGACGGGGATGTAGCTCTTGCAGGAACAGGAACACTGACATGGAATGAAGGAAATCCGAAAATAGTGTTAACTGAAGGCCTGTCATATACTATTACACTTGATGGAGATATGAAAAAAGGTACATCTTATTATATTGCAGTACCAGCAGTAAGTCTCAAAAGAATGTGGAGCATTTCTTTCACTACATCAGAAGACACTAAAGTTTACACTCGAAAAGGTGCTAAACCTATAGAATTCCAACGCAACAAAATCATCAATCTCGGTGAGTTTAAAATTGATGGTGATTATTGGTACGATGAACATCGTGGTATAGTAAAGGAGACACAAGAAGTTGACCTTGGTTTGACCATTGCAGGAACTGGTGGTAAACAATATAAAGTTATCTTTGCCAAGAGCAACCTCACAACCACAGGTCTTGCAGAAAATGAATCCGACTACGGTGATTACTTTGCTTGGGGAGCTACTGAGCCTTGGTATGATTCATTAGACAGAACAAGCTCTTCTTGGAAAGCAACTTGGAAAACAGACAAAACTACTGGCTATACTGAAGGGAATTGTCCATCGTACAATAATAACGACGATTATGTAGGAAATAATGTATTGAAAATGGAATACGACCCTGCTCGCAAGATACTCGAAGGTGAGTGGCAAATACCAACTCAGGATATTTGGATGAAATTAAAAGCCGGTTCTTCATATTCTTGGATTAATACCAAACAAGGATATGAATTTGTTAATAATGATCAAGCTCTCTTCTTGCCTGCAGCTGGCTACGTCTCTGGGTCTTCGTTCAGCTCTGTCGGCTTTTTCAGCTACTACTGGTCAGGCACAGCCTCGAGCACGGACTCCGCAGATTGCCTGGCGTTCCACCGCAGCGCTGTCTGGCCGGCCACCGTGTATCGCTACCTCGGGTACTCGGTGCGCCCAGTGCGCTTGGTTGAGGTACCACAATCCCAGCAATAGCGCAATGCGATAGAATGTAGGCAATGATTGTCGGCTGTCTGATAGCCTTTAGAGCGGTGTACCGCGGCAACGAATACGGCTAATTGATTGTAAATCACATGATAACACAGTATTCGTTTGAATAAAACACCGTGAAGGTCAGCTGTCGGAAAGCGTTCCGTGGCTGGCCTTCCTTTTGTTTTTGGGGGTATTATGGCTCTTTGATTATTTAAATCGCCGATAAATCCGCGTAATATTGCGGTTTTATCGGCGAAACAAATACCTAAAGAGAGCCTCATGAGAATTCGTTGATGACATCCTGCGGCAGGAATACATTCTTGTTTTCACCATCAATGGGGGGATTCTTTAGGAATAAGGCATAATATACCTTGTGGTTTTTTGCATGGGGAAACTTCTCTGCCCTGTGGCGAAGGTCTGCCAAAAGGGAAGCTGCATTTTCCTGGCGTGTCCATTTGCACTCACCTATCAGCAGACATTGCTTGTCCATCGACTCGGCAACAAGGTCGAATTCCACTTGCGTGTTTCTATCTACACTGCCCCACCATCTTGAAGCCACATTCCACGTGATACCATAAAGCTGGTTGCCGCTCACTGCCCTTTGGCATAATGTCTCCCAACGCTTTGCTATAAAGTCAGCAAAGTTGTCTGAGATGTATTTCTCAACTATAGTCCGTCGCCCCAGACTAATCAGCGAGCGTTGGGGAATTACAAAACGATAGAAGAAGCTCATGAATGGGTCAATAATCTTATACACACCTTTCTTGCTGTTCTTGGGGTTGTCACCAAAAGGTATCTCGCGTTCTATATATCCCAGGTCAGCAAGACGCGCAAGCGGACCGCTGAGGTCTGTAGCCTTCTTTCCTAGTCGTGATGCTATTTCTGACAAACGGCATGCACCATTGCCAATGAGCGAGAGTATTGATGATGCCATGCCCGTGGAAGATATGTCGTCGGCAAAAAGCCTGTCAGGTTCGTCATACAAAAGACCGTTGACGTTAGCCACTTGGCTGAATATGGCTTCCATGAATGATTCTTCAGCCTTGCGTATTTCCCAATATCGTGGTACACCGCCCCATACGGCATATTCCTCAACAGTGGAAGCCGCGTCGATTTCGAGAGCCTGCTGAAGGTATTTGATGCCGATGGGATAGAGCTTGATGATCTGGTCGGCACGACCATAGAGTGGGGCAGTGGCATCAAGCACCAGTCCGTGCATCAGATGTTGAGACGAACCGCATATCACAATGTTGTATTTCAGAAACTTCGCGTCAATCAACCTTTGGAGCGTGGAGGGCAATGATGGACATGACTTGACGAGATAGGGGAACTCGTCAAGACAAAGGGTGAATTTCACGGATGATCGATGGTTCAGTTCCCTCAGGAGTGTTTCCCAGTCGGGATAAACCAACTTGTCGAAGTCGGCAAATTTCCTGTTCACGACCTTCGCCAACAGTTCCATCTGCTGCAATTGGTCGCTGTTGTCTGCCATGAAGTATATGTCCGTATCCGACAACACATGAGCCATCAGTGTCGATTTGCCCAATCGCCTTCGCCCATACATCACTATAAATGAAGGCTTTTCGCTTGCGAGAGCCTTCTCCAACCTTTTCGTTTCGTCTGTTCTGTCCAAGAATCTCATACTAAACAAATATTATGGATTGCAAAAATAATGTTTTTATTCCATAATTCAATGCAACACCCATGTTTTTTTGTTTTTTTTATGATAACTTAAGTCTCGCATTTATCCTGTTGTCAACTGAACTTCCCAAACTTCCCAAACCCTTCAAACCTATCAAACCCCTTCAAACCTTTTAAACTCCACAAACCATTCTAACCTCTTAACGTAACCTTATGTTCCGCCGACTGTCAGCTTACGACAGGCGACTGTCGTAACTATGGCAGGCGACTGTCTTTGACTTGGTGAAGGATGCCAAACAGACATTGGGATTCTTGTTGAGAAGCACGAGATAATTGTTCCACGTCTCCTCATAACGTTCTTCTGCTGTTGTCATTGTTACCTTTTAAAAAACGCGGCAAAGGTAAACAATTTATTTGGACGCTGCAATACGCCATCGTGGAGACGCTTACATCGAGCAGGCTATGGAGCGTGTTTACAACTCACCGCTTATGACAGCCCTACAGGACGAGGAAGGCGAGCTATATGTACAAAGTCCCGCTTATCTGTATGAACTGATGGAGCGCGGAGAAAGGGGAGGGAGAGAGGACAAACCAGATAGGGTT
>JALFCG010000115.1 GCA_022771265.1 Prevotella sp. | reverse complement strand
AACCCTATCTGGTTTGTCCTCTCTCCCTCCCCTTTCTCCGCGCTCCATCAGTTCATACAGATAAGCGGGACTTTGTACATATAGCTCGCCTTCCTCGTCCTGTAGGGCTGTCATAAGCGGTGAGTTGTAAACACGCTCCATTGCCTGCTCGATGGAGCAGTTTGTATCTTCCTTAACATACTTCACAAGCTCACTTAAGACGTAGTCAGTGAGATAATTGGCAATCTGATGATGGTTGGGGGTGTTCATAGAGCTTTGACATTAATTTTGCGCAGAAAGCACAAGGCCTTCTCTGTTCCGAAATAATATTGCTGGTCGAGAACCTCGATTAAGGTCTATTGCGTCGATGTCTGCATTGGTGCCATGATAGAGTTTCATGCCAGGGTTCCTCCATTCTTTTGACAGACAATGAGGAGGTCGTCAATTGTCTCATCCATCGACTGCAAATGCTCCACATCATAAAACTCTATCAGGAACGCCAGTCCCTTATATTTATGCAAATAACGGAACGCAGCCTGTCGTGTCATGGAGAAGCGCTGTCCAAAGGCATTTATGCACGCCGTCAAGAAAGGAATCTCATACTTGCTCATATGTCGTTTATTTACAATATGTTGTTATATATCGCTGCAAAGTTAATGAATTAATTTGTTATCACAAAACAATTTTCCGGTTTTTTTGTTTTATATTGCAACAACCATATACTCACTTTTTAATAGGAGGGCGGAGGTCTCACCCGTCTATCCGTTGCCAGTAGATTTCACTTAAGAGAATATTTAAATGAGTTGGGATAGAACCGCTACAGTTCTATCCCACATCTTATAATATGTTCCTTTAAGTTTTCATTCGTAATCCTGTCGAAAATATTGATGTCTATTTCTATGGCAAAGACAAATCGTCTATTATTGTGTGAAGATGCAACAAATCATTAATCGACAAGTCCTTTCCTACCAATGATTTATGTTTTTTTAGGATTATGCGTGTCCCGACAGCACTCTTGATCTTACTCGTACACCTCTTCTATATCGTTCATGTCGGTGACGTCGATTTCCGATGTCTCGCAGGGATTATAGCCTTCAGGGAGGTCGAAGATGGCATCCTCGCTGTAGCCAAGACGGCGGTCGTTATACACACGGCGCATATACTGAGCCCATACCGGGAGCGCCATTGTCGCGCCTTGGCCCATCTTCATAGAGTCGAAATGGATGTCGCGGTCGTCGCCTCCTACCCACACACCGCTGACCAGAGTCGGCGTCATTCCCATGAACCACGCATCGCTGTTGTTATTTGTGGTACCGGTCTTCGCTGCAATGTCGCCCTTGAAATTGTAGCGGAAGCGGAGACGGCCTGCCGTTCCTCCGTCAACAACGCCCTTAAGCATATACAACATCTTGTTGGCACTCTGCTCGCTGATGACCTCGTTGAGGCGCGGCTGGAACTGGGCAATCACGTTGCCTTCATTGTCCTCTATCTTTGTCACGAAAAGCGGGGCGCAACGGATGCCGTGGTTCACGAATGCCGTGTAGGCACTGACCATTTCCGATACGGTAAGGTCGCAAGGTCCGAGACATAGCGACATCGACGGGTGAATGTCAGGATTGTTGAATCCGTATTCGCGCAGCAGGGTTACGAAAGCCTGCGGATTGAGCTTGCTCATGAGGTAAGCGGTAATCCAGTTGTTTGACTGGGCGAGTCCCCATTTCAGTGTGACCATCTCGCCGTAGCGCCTGTGACTGGTGTTGCGCGGAGTCCAGTTCTTTCCAGCCACGACGTATGTCTGCTGAACATTAGGGGCGAGGTCACATGGCGAGAATCCGTTTTCCATTGCAAGCGAATAGAGGAAGGGCTTGATGGTCGAGCCTACCTGGCGTCGTCCTTCCACGCACATGTCGTAGTTGAAGTGTGAGAAATTCGTTCCTCCGACGTATGCCTTTACCGCTCCGTTCTGCGGCGACATGCTCATGAAGCCGCATCGCAGGAACGACTTGTAGTACTTGATGGAGTCGAGTGGAGTCATCGTGGTGTCAATCTCTCCATGATAGGTGAAGACGCTCATCTTCGTCGGCGTATGGAAAGCCTTGTGGATATCGTCGTATGACGCTCCGTTGGCTGTCATCACGCGATAGCGCTCGCTCTGTTTCACCGATCGTCCAAGAATGTCGTTGAACTGTTTGGCAGTGAGGTTGCCCGAGAAGGGAGCGTTGGGCTTTCCGCGGTTTTCACGGTTGAAGGCGGGCTGGAGATATTTTACGACGTGCTCGTTGACAGCTTCCTCGGCATAGCGTTGCATGCGAGAGTCGATGGTCGTATAAACCTTAAGTCCGTCGGTATAGACGTTGTAAGGCTGTCCGTCCTTTTTCCTGTTTTTGTTACACCATCCGTAAAGAGGGTCGTTAACCCAATTGATTGAGTCTTGGTGATATTTCGACATGTTCCACTTGGGATAGTTTTCTATTTCCGGACGTTTAGCCATGAGATAGCGGCGCAGGAAGTAGCGGAAATAGGCTGCGATACCGTCCTTGTGGTCAGCCACATGGAAGTTGAGATTGAGCGGTCGCGGTGAGTATTCGTCATATTCGGCTTCTGTGAGATAGCCCGCCTTCACCATCTGCTGCAGTACGACATTTCGCCTTTCTCGGCATCGTTCGGGATTGCGTACGGGATTGAAGTAGGAAGGGTTCTTGCACAAGCCTATCAGCGTAGCCGCCTCGTTGACGGTAAGGTCTTTCGGCTCCTTTCCGAAATAGGTGTTTGACGCGGTCTTTATACCGACGGCGTTGTGGAGGAAGTCGAAGTAGTTGAGATACATAGCGATGATCTCGTCCTTGGTGTAGTTGCGCTCTAACTGGACGGCAATGACCCATTCGATAGGCTTTTGCAAGGCACGCTCGGTCACGCTGGAGGCTTTTCCTGAGTAAAGCTGCTTTGCGAGTTGCTGGGTGATGGTCGATCCGCCACCCGCGTTTTTGTTTCCAAGTATTCCACGCTTGATGACGGCACGTGCCAATGCCTTGAAGTCGATGCCCGAATGGTCGTAGAACCTGACGTCCTCGGTAGCCACAAGAGCTTTCACCAAGAATGGCGACAGCTGGTCGTAGTCAACACATATTCTGTTTTCCTTGTTATAGTTCCATGTGCCCATCAGCTTTCCGTCGGCGGAATAGACTTGGGTAGCAAACCTGTTGATGGGATTCTGCAAGTCTTCGACAGGCGGCATGTAGCCTATCCATCCTTCTGCAATGGCGTAGAAAGCCCCTGCAGCAGCAAGTACTGTCACGACGAGCAAAGTCCACAATAGGTGGACGAACTTCTTATCCATAATAATTCCTTATTTTCTTCTTTTTTCTGAATATTCACTGCAAAAATAGTCGTTTTTGCTGATATAACGAAAAAATATTGCGTTTTTCTCCGATTTTTTTGCAATAAATGAGAAATAATGTGTACCTTAGCGGTCAAAAAACAACAAAACCGTATTTTTCTGATGGAAAAGCATAATTTTGTGACCATTGCTGACCTCACTCGGGAGAAGATTCTCTACATGATTGAGATGGCACAGGAATTTGAGAAGCACCCCAACAGGGAACTGCTGAAGGGAAAGGTTGTGGCAACGCTCTTCTTCGAGCCTTCGACACGAACCAGACTAAGTTTTGAAACAGCCGCCAACAGGCTTGGCGCAAGGGTCATCGGATTTGCCGACCCAAAAATCACAAGCGGCACAAAAGGCGAGACTCTGAAAGACACCATACTCATGGTGTCGAACTATGCCGACGTCATCGTCATGCGCCACTACATCGAAGGCGCAGCGCAGTATGCAAGCGAAGTCGCGCCGGTACCTATCGTCAACGCAGGTGACGGGGCGCACCAGCATCCGTCGCAGTGCATGCTTGACCTCTACTCCATCTACAAGACGCAAGGCACACTTGAGAATCTCAACATCTACCTTGTCGGCGACCTGAAATACGGGCGTACAGTCCACTCGCTGTTGATGGCAATGCGGCACTTCAACCCCACTTTCCATTTCGTGGCACCGAAGGAGTTGTCGATGCCAAATGAATACAAGATCTACTGTCGCGAACACGGCATCAAGTTTCAGGAGCACACGGCATTCAACGAAAAAGTCATCGCCGACGCAGACATCTTATATATGACACGCGTGCAAAAAGAGCGTTTTTCCGACCTGATGGAATATGAGAGAGTGAAAAACATCTACATACTGCATGCCGACATGCTTGCCAACGCAAAGCCGAACATGAAAGTCCTGCACCCGCTGCCACGAGTGAACGAGATTGCGTATGACGTTGACAACGACCCACACGCATACTACATCCAGCAGGCAGGGAACGGACTGTTTGCACGCCAGGCAATATTCTGCGACGTGCTCGGCATTTCACTCGACGACGTGCGTAACGACAAAACAATCATTAATTAAGTTGACATGGCAAAAAACGAAATAATGGTGACCGCCATTGAGAATGGCACGGTCATCGACCACATACCCGCAGAGAAGACATACGAGGTGCTGCAACTGCTCAACCTTCAGGAACTGACCACACCGGTCACGGTGGGTTGCAACCTCAAGTCGAAGAAGATTGGAAGGAAGGGAATAATAAAGGTGGCAGACAAGTTCTTCACCGACGAGGAAATATCACGCCTGTCGGTACTTGCCCCAAACGTTGTTCTCAACGTCATACGCAACTATGAAGTGGTGGAGAAGAAAACCGTCATCACTCCCGACCTCCTGCAAGGCATCGTCAAGTGCAACAACCCAAAGTGTATAACCAACAACGAGCCGATGGACACGCTGTTCCACGTCGTTGACAAGGAACACGGAGTGCTGAAGTGCCACTACTGCGAGAAGGAACAGGATATCAACAAAGTCCAACTCGTATAAGAGAAACCGGCAAACTGCGGTGAAACTCCATTAAGAACATACAAACATTAATATCAAAACAAAAAGAAATGAAAAGAGATCAACAGATTTTTGACCTTATCGAGCGTGAGCACCAGCGTCAGCTGAAGGGTATCGAGCTTATCGCTTCAGAGAATTTCGTCAGTGACCAGGTAATGGAAGCCATGGGCTCTTACCTTACCAACAAGTACGCTGAGGGCTATCCAGGAAAACGTTACTACGGTGGATGCCAGGTAGTTGACGAAGTGGAAAAACTCGCCATTGAGCGCGTCTGTGAACTCTTCGGAGCCGAATACGCCAACGTGCAGCCACACTCTGGAGCGCAGGCTAACGCCGCCGTACTGCTCGCCGTGCTGAAACCTGGCGACACTTTCATGGGACTGAATCTCGCCCATGGCGGACACCTCTCTCATGGTTCATTGGTCAACACTTCGGGCATTCTCTACAATCCGGTAGGTTATGACCTCAACAAAGAGACCGGACGTGTCGATTACGACGAAATGGAGCGCCTTGCTTTAGAGCATAAGCCGAAGCTCATCATCGGTGGAGGTTCAGCCTATAGCCGTGAGTGGGACTACAAGAGAATGCGCGAGATTGCCGACAAGGTGGGAGCACTGCTCATGATTGACATGGCACACCCTGCTGGTCTGATAGCAGCAGGACTGCTCGACAACCCTGTAAAATACGCACATATCGTCACTTCCACAACACATAAGACACTGCGTGGTCCACGTGGCGGCATCATACTCATGGGCAAGGACTTCGAGAATCCATGGGGACTGAAGACTCCAAAGGGAGTGACAAAGATGATGAGCCAACTGCTCAACTCGGCCGGATTCCCCGGTCAGCAGGGTGGTCCGCTGGAGCACGTCATCGCTGCCAAGGCAGTAGCCTTTGGTGAGGCTCTGCAGCCAGAGTTTAAGGAGTGGGCTAAGCAGGTGAAGAAGAATGCTGCCGTATTGGCAGAGGAGCTCGTGAAGCGTGGATTCTCTATCGTCAGTGGCGGTACCGACAACCACTCTATGCTGGTTGACCTGCGCTCAAAGTATCCCG
>JALFCG010000081.1 GCA_022771265.1 Prevotella sp. | reverse complement strand
GAGAGGGGTCGGGGGTGAGGCTGTCAGGCTCGGACCTTTTGCTTTACAACGGCCTCCCATATTCCTCCATCGTCAAGGAATTCCTCCGCCAGTTCAACAACGGCCAAACTCCAGTGGAGGGCAACCGCAACGTGATGACGTTCGAACTGGCAAAGGCTCTGAGGTCAATCTGCGACTACAACCTCGACTTCTTGAAAGAAGTGATTCCGCGCTACGACAACTTCCCTGAAGAGGAGTATGAGAAGACGCTGCAGAACGCGCTCGACGAGCCACGGAAGGGCGTGAGCTACAAACTGCAGAAGGTGCTGGAAGCACTCTATCGCAAAGAGAAGAAAACGGAGGGCAAGGTCGATTTCGAGACGGAGAACGAACTGCCGCCAGTGATGCCCTCGCGCCTGCCTTATCCGCTTGGGTTTCTCTCGTCGAAGGTTCCGGAGATGTATCGACCGGCAGTTTGCGAAGCTGTTTTTGCTCCTCTGTCAACTTACGTTCACGGCGTGAAGTTCCGCTACTGGGACGGCGTGGAGCACGAGCCGACGTTCATGTCGGTGCTGACCGCTCCGATGTCGATAGGTAAGGGATGCGTGAGGAAGCCGATAAGCATTATCCTCGACGAACTGGTGAAGAAGGACGAGTCGAACCGTGCCCGAGAGTCGGAATGGAAGCAGAAGAACCCTGCGTCGAAACAGAAGCGCGACCCACGACCGAGCGACATCTGCGTTCAGGTGCTCATCGACAACTTGACCGACGCGGTGTTTAATCAACGTGTGTATGATGCCGATAATAACGGACAACGCTTCCTCTACACCAGTGTTGACGAGCTCGACACGCTCAAAAAAATCACGTCGAGAGGAACGACGAGCGAGGTGAGCGTAATAATCCGCAAGGCGTTCGACAACTCCAAGCACGGTCAGGAGCGTGTGGGAGCCGACTCGGTTACTGGTATTGCGCCATTGAGGTTCAACTTCAACGCCTCTACCACGAACCGCAACTTCCAGCAGTTCTTCGCCCGAGAGATGACCACGGGAACGGTGACGCGCCTGTCGCTTTCGACCATCATCAAGCCGAGCGACGCGAAGCGACCTGTGTTTAAGGAGTACGACGCCAACTATCGCGAGGAGGTGAGGAAACTGACACAGAAGCTCTCGATGCTGTCGGGCGAGATTTCCTGTCCGAAGTGCAACAAGTTTGCCGAGCAGCTCTGCGACGAGAACGAGCAGCTGGCTTCGCTCTACGGTTCCGATCCATACCTCGTGTTGAGCTATCGAGCCACCGTGATTGCATGGCTGAAGGGCATGATGCTCTACGTGATGAACGGCGAGAAGTGGACGAAGGACATTCAGGACTACATGGAGTGGTCGTTGCGTTACGACCTTTGGGTGAAGATGCACGTAATCGGGAAAATGCTCGACGCTGCTTTCGACGAGGAAGACAATGCAACGGCACGTCGTGGCCCGATGAACATGCTGACGCTGCTGAACGACGAGTTTACCATAGAGGACTTGATTCTCGTGCGCAAGAAGCTCGGTAAGCCTGTTGACACGCCTACTGTGAAAAGACAACTTGTCACATGGAGATCAAGAAAGCTCATCGACTTTGACGATTTCAGTTCAGTAATAAAAAAAAGAAGTTGATTAATTAACATCTATTTGTATTCAATATTCAATATTCAGTTTAGTTTTTAAGCCATACCATTATGAAAATGACATTAATAAGAAAGGTGTTCGGCTATCTGATGAAGAAACTCGCCTGCGAGAAAGACATCGAGATTGCGGTTACTCACGAGACGCGGTCGGATTATTTGGGTGAAGAACTTGAAAAATTCCTCTGACGACGGGCGAAAAAAAAACCGCTAAGTGAGCTCTTAGCGGTTTTTTTTTATCAATAGCTTCATTTACCGTGGCTCCATTTCTTGAGCATTTGGCGATGGAAGCGGTCTTCGGCCTGAATGGCTTTGAGCACCTTGCATGCGGGCAGCACTTTCAGCAGTTTGTTGTGATAATGCTGTTGCAACGTCTTTAGCTCGATGTCCATCTTGTCTTTCTTCCTGATGGCTTCGGCACATGCGCTTTCGTCTTGCGGGTATTTTTTCCCGACGAATTTCATTGCTTCAAACACCTTTCTCTGTTTCTGCTGCATTTCCTTGAAAATCTTCAGGAATTCGTCGGCTTCTTTCGCGTTGAACTGTGCCTCGCGTATTATGAACAGCTCGAGTTGTCGCGTGTAGTCCTTTCTCGACAGTCGTTTGTCGTGACCTTGGGCTATGGCGGAAACGGTAATTGTGAATGCTGCCAGTAATATGAATATTATTTTCCTCATCACCTTATTATAAATATAATGTTTATTCTTCGCTTAGGCAGGCTATGATGTCGGCATTGTCCATCATGGCATAGTCTGCCACTTCGTCGATGTATCTTTCGTGTTCGCTGACTGTCTCTGTCTGCGTCCGTGCCACCGTGTCGCTGTCGGCCGTGTTGTTGTCCGTCAGGAATGTGGTGGCGGTAATCACGACTGCTGCGACCGATGCCGCGCAAGCTCCGATGAGTTTCCACATCTTCACGGTTTTCCTGCCACTTGGCGTAGCTGTTTGCCCTGCATGGGAGTCTTGTTCCGGCAGTTGTGCCATCATTCTTTCCGTGAAGTTATCGAAATATCCGTCGGGGACTCGGAAGTGGTTTTCCTGTCCGGCTTTTGCTTTTATGATATCTTCCTGTTTCATCGCGTTTTTTCTGTTTGACGTTATTTGTTGCATAAGGTTTAATCGAATGACCTTAAAAAATCGCATATTTTGTTTACGGCAATGTGATAGGATGCTTTCAGTGCGCCTACTGTCGTGCCGAGGATGTCGCTCATGTCGCTGTATTTCATCTCTTCGAAATATTTCATGTTGAAGACTATGCGTTGCTTTTCCGGCAGGGTGGCTATTGCCTCTTGCAGTCTTGCCTGTATCTCGTTGCCGTCGAAGTATTCGTCGGCGATGAGGGCGGAGGCTATTCCGGCGTCGCTCTCACTGATGTCGAGAGTTGTTTTTTTCTTTTGCCGGATGAAGTCGATGCTTTCGTTGACGGCTATCCTGTAGAGCCACGATGAGAGCTTGGAGTCGTTGCGGAACGAGTCGATGTTGTTCCAGGCTTTAAGGAAGACGTTTTGCAGTACGTCGTCGGCGTCGTCGTGAACGAGTACTATACGTCGTATCTGCCAATACAGCTGTTGGCTGTAGAGGTGTACCACTTGTTCGAATGCCTTCCGCCTGGTTCGAGGGTCAAGCAGCTGTGGGACGAGGGTCTTGTCGCTTGGTGTGTTCATTGGTTGCGGTGAGTCGGTGTTCTTTCCACGAAGGGCATCAGTTGCTTTTTCATTATTGCGTCGTAGCCGTAGATGTCGCCGAATTGTTCCCATCGTCCGTCAGGCATCTTGTATAATGTCTGATAGATGATGTAGAGTGGCACTTTCGGCTCGATGGTTCTTGAGTGAACCAGTTTTCTTGTCTTTGTAGTGTCGCTGACGTATTTTTGTCCTTTTTCTGTCGCGGGGTCGAGTCCCATCGTTATTCTCATCTTGTCGAGGTCCCACTGGTCGGTGGTGTCGTTGAGAAGGTATTTGGCGAGGTCGAAGGGGCGTTCGACCCTGATGCATCCGTGCGACACGCTTCTTGTCGTTTGGTTGAAGAAGTGCCTGCTTGACGTGTCGTGGAGATATACCGAGAACTTGTTGTCGAAACGGAAGATGATTCTTCCGAGGGAGTTGCCTTCCCCTCCTTCCTGCGACACTCTGTAGTGTCCGCTCTTGAGCATGTTTGCCGTCACGTGTCTGGGGTCGATGCGTTTTCCGGTGCTTCTTTCAACGATGAAGTATCTGTGGCTGTCGAAATAGGCTGCGTTGCCGGCGTGCTTTGCCACGTCGTTCTTTATGATGCTCATCGGGATGTTCCACAGGGGGTTGAAGTCCATGCGGCTTAGCTGGCTTGTCAGCAATGGTGTCTTTGTCTTTGTCGAGCCGCATCCCACCTTCATTGTCATGAGTGAATCGTGACTGTAGGCGAGGAGCATGAACGACGGGATGTTGACAACCACTTTCTTGCCGTTGCCGGTGTCGGTGGTGAACTGCCGTCGCCAGCGGCGACGCTCCATGTTGCAGAGGAGGAGCCATCGCTGCCTGCCGGATGAGGTGTTGGCAAGACGTAAGCGCAGCTCTTCGAGTTCTGTGTCCCTTGGCTGCACTGAGTTGAGGAACATGGCGAGGCTGTCGCCGCGTGCGACGCTGACTGCCGCCTGGTAGAACCGGTTGTCGGGCCGTTCTATGGGTATGTCGAACAGCTGGCGGTAATTCTTTCTACGCGACGTGGTGTCGTCGGGGTTGACGAGGTCGAGGTTGTTGAGGCTCTTGAAGGGGTCGGTGTATCCGAAGCGTTGCCCGGTGCAATATCTCAGGTAGGCCTTGGTCAGCCTGTATTCCAGGCGTGCCGCCACGTTGTTTATCGTGTGCTCCCGGTTGTCGAAGTCAAGAGTCCTGAGCCTTCTTATGTCGTTTTCCAGCTCTTGTGTGTAGAATGCTTTTTCGCTGAATCCCCATCGTCCGACGTCCTTAAGGTGCTTTAGGAGGGTGTCAGCCCTTGAGTCGATGCCATAGCGGTTGACCCATATCGGTTCGGTTCCCTTCCGGTATAGTTTTCTTGTCTTGATGTCGGTTTGTGTTGAGTCGTTGTCGTTTTCGACGAGAGTCATTATGCCGCTTCTTATCTTGTCAAGGTCGAAGGTGTAGCTGTCGTTAATGAACCCGTTGAATTGGTCTTTCGTGATATTCTTGTTAGGGTTGGTGGCAGGTGAATGGCATGACCACAACATCGCCCCCGCCAGTAAACTGGCGGCAGCTGACAAGAGTATGCCACTGACTGTCGTTTTCTCTTTTCTTCTGTTGGTCATTAAGCTATGGATACTTTCCTTACGACATTATCAACTTTCAGTATGTAGCAACCTTTGGGGATGTTGAGCTCCACGTGTTGCGACTGGCTCTCGATGCGCTTTTTCATCACATGGCGTCCTGTGAGTGATATCACTTCCAGTATTTTTCCCTGTGCGTTCTCTACGGTTACGCTGTTGCCTGAGAACACGATGTTTGCCGGCGTTGCCGTTGCTGTTGCCGGCAGGATTGTCGCAAGGGTTGCGGCAAGCAGTATGTTGCAAAGATAGTGTTTCATTTTTTTTCGTTGAGTTTATTATATGTCAATGACTTTTCCTTCGGCTGCAAGAACGGAGTTGGGGAAGATGGCCCTTGCCTGTTTGAGCATTGCCGTCTCGTTGTCGTACCTTGCGGAGAAATGGCCCAGGACGAGCTGTCGTGCATGGGCGTCACGGGCTATCGACGCAGCCTCGGAAGCAGTGGAGTGGAAGTGCTTGCGGGCTCTTCCCCTTTCTTCGTCGGCATAGGTGCACTCGTGGTAGAGGGTGTCGGTGCCTTCAATCATTTTTGCTATTCCGGGGTCGTAGGTCGTGTCGCTGCAGTAGGCGTAGGACCGTGGAGGGTCGGAGGGAAGAGTGAGTTTGTCGCTGCTTATCACTTCCCCTTCCGGCGACGTCCAGTCCATGCCTTTCTTGATGTTGTTGATTTGGCTTAGGGGAATGCCGTACATGTCCACGAGGTCGCGTCGGATGTGTGGCAGCAGCGGTTTTTCCTTGAACAGGAACCCGCAGCACGGTATGCGGTGTGACAGTGGGATGGTTGTCACGGTCAGGCTACGGTCGTCGTAGATGACGTCGTTAAGCTCGGGGTCGATGGCGTGCATGATGACCTCAAACTCAAGTCCCTGGCAGAAATAGTCGATTTGGCTTTGCAGTATGGGCTGAAGGTCCTTATGGGCAAAGATGTGGAGTGGGGCAGTGCGCCCGAGCATTCCGAAGGTTGAAATCATGCCTATCAGACCGAAGCAGTGGTCGCCATGGAGATGGGATATGAACACGTGTCCGAGTTTGGTGAAGCGGATTCTTGAGCGCCGTAGCTGTAGCTGCGTGCCTTCCCCGCAGTCAATCATGAACTGCTTGTCGCGCATTTCAACGATTTGCGACGAGGGGTTGTGGCGCAGCGTTGGCAGTGCGCTGCCGCATCCAAGGATGTGTATTCTGAATGGTGTCATTTCTTTATGTCGTTTCTTTTTTCCCTGCCGTATTCGAACCTGTCTTCCGGGCCGTAGAATATCAGCGAGTCAGCGTCGAGCTTTTCCATAGAGTAGCTGTTGGTCTCTTCCTCGTCGCCACCGCCTTCACGGACGAGTGTTATCTCCAGTTGTCCGTTGACGATTTTCCATGTCTTGAAGATGATGGTCGGCTGGTTGATGCTTTCGGCAATGCCTCCGTCCTTGATGCTCATGCCAAGCGTAGAGCTGCCGTCGATAGGGTTGGGCATCAGCCAGTTGCCCATGAGGGTGGTCTCGTTGATGACGACGAGGGGCTCGTTGTCCTTCTTCTGAAGGTAAACGGCTATCCTGTCGCCTACGGAGTATCCTCCATAGACGTGTCCTTCCTCTTTTGCCTTCTCGAGTGAGAGGTTGAGGGTGTCGCCAGTGTCGGTAATCACTTCCAGCGTGTTCATGGCGGAGCCTTCCCCGCAGATACCGAACACCATGACTTCGTTTTCCACGACAGAGATTGTGTCTTCCTCTTCCGCCGGGGCTTGGTTCTGTGCCGTTTTGTTTCCGCACTGTGTGAACATGACGGCGGCAAATGCCATTAAAAGGATTTTTTTCATTGTATGTTTCGTTTTAATTAATAATTGAAGTTTCGCATTCCTGCTCCTTCGCCTCGTTCCACAACCGATCCATTTCTCCGAGCGTCATGTCCTTGAGGGGCTTGCCTGACTTGATGCTGTGCTCCTCAATGTAGTTGAAGCGCCGGATGAACTTCTGGTTGGTCTGTTCGAGGGCAGTGTCGGGATTGAGGTGGTAGAGCCTGCCGGCGTTGATGACGCTGAAGAGGAAGTCGCCGAGCTCTTCCTGAGAGTGAGCCTTGTCGCCCTTTTTCAGCTCCGCTTCCAGTTCGCCGAGTTCTTCACGCACCTTGTCCCACACGTCGCCTGCATCTTCCCAGTCGAAGCCGACGTTGCGTGCCTTGTCCTGAATGCGGTAGGCCTTGATGAGCGAGGGCAGTGCGTCGGGAACGCCTGAGAGCACACTTTTGTTTCCGTCTTTCTCCTTCAGCTTTATCTGTTCCCAGTTTTCAATCACCTGTTGCGAGGTTGTCGCTGTCTCCATTCCTTCGGTTGCCGTCGCCGTGGCGTCGTCGGGGATGTAGGGCAGTGGCTTGGGGTTGCTTTTCCCTACTTGTGAGGGGTGATAGACGTGCGGGTGTCGGAATATCAGTTTGTCAACGAGCTTGTTGCACACGTCGGCGATGTCGAAATCGCCTTTCTCACCGCCAATCCTTGCATAGAAGCAGACGTGAAGCAGCACGTCGCCCAGCTCCTTGCAGATGTTGGCAGTGTCGTTCTTCATCAAGGCGTCGGCGAGCTCGAAAGTCTCCTCGATGGTGTTTGGCCGCAGGCTTTCGTTAGTCTGCTTCTTGTCCCATGGACATTTCTCCCTTAACGTGTCCAAAACGTCCAATAATCGGCCAAAAGCCTCTATTTTTTCTTCTCTTGAATGCATATTATCAAAAATTTCGTGCAAATATAATAATTTTCCGCGAAAAATTAGTAATTTTGCCACGTTTTTTATAATGAATTATTAAAATAGGTATATATAAATGGAACTTCAAAGTAAATATGACCCACAACAGGTGGAGTCGAAATGGTATCAGTATTGGCTTGACAACAAGCTTTTCTCAAGCAAGCCTGACGGGCGTGAACCTTACACGATTGTGATTCCGCCGCCAAATGTGACGGGTGTGCTGCACATGGGGCACATGCTCAACAACACCATACAGGACATCCTGGTAAGACGCGCGAGAATGGAAGGGAAAAACGCATGTTGGGTGCCCGGAACTGACCATGCCTCCATTGCAACAGAGGCTAAGGTGGTGAAGAGACTGGCTGAGAAGGGCATCAAGAAGCATGACCTCTCGCGTGAAGAGTTCCTGAAGCATGCATGGGAATGGACTCACGAGCACGGAGGCATTATACTCAAGCAGCTGCGTCGCCTTGGAGCCAGCTGCGACTGGGACCGCACCGCGTTCACCATGGACGAGAAACGGTCGGAAAGCGTCATCAAGGTCTTTGTTGACCTGTATAACAAAGGGCTCATCTATCGTGGACTGCGAATGGTGAACTGGGACCCCAAGGCTCAGACGGCACTCAGCAACGAGGAGGTCGTTTACAAGGACGAGCAGTCGAAACTATACAACCTTAAATACTATGTCGCACCTGAATGTCAGGACACCATCGGCGACACCGAACTGCTTGAGGCTGAGGGCAACATCATACACCGCGACGAGAAGGGATTCTATGCTGTCGTTGCAACAACGCGTCCTGAGACAATCATGGGCGACACGGCGATGTGTATCAATCCCAAAGACCCGAAGAACCAGTGGCTTAAGGGAAAGAAGGTCGTAGTGCCTCTCGTGGGCAGGGTCATACCGGTCATCGAGGACCGATATGTCGATATTGAGTTTGGAACGGGATGTCTTAAGGTTACACCGGCTCACGACACCAATGACCACATGCTCGGCAAGACCCACAACCTTGAGACTATAGACATCTTCAACGCCGACGGCACCATCTCCGCCCAGTCGCCGCTTTACGTGGGCATGGACCGTTTCGACTGTCGCCGACAGATAGCCATCGACCTGCAGGAAGCCGGGCTTATGGAGCGCGTGGAGGACTATAATAATAAGGTGGGATATTCTGAGCGAAACCCCGATACCGCCATCGAGCCGCGACTGTCGCTCCAGTGGTTCCTCAGGATGCAGCACTTTGCCGACATTGCCCTTCCTCCAGTCATGGAAGGCGAGATGAACTTCTATCCCGCCAAGTACAAAACCACTTACAAGAACTGGCTGGACAATATCCAGGACTGGTGTATCTCGCGCCAACTGTGGTGGGGACACCGCATTCCTGCATACTTCTATGGCGAGGGCGAGGACTTCGTCGTTGCGGAGACAGCGGAAAAGGCACTGGAATTGGCGCGTGAGAAGAGTGGTAACGACGCTCTCGCCCTAACCGACCTTCGTCAGGACGAGGATGCACTTGACACATGGTTCTCGTCGTGGCTGTGGCCTATATCCTTGTTTGACGGTATCAACAATCCAGGCAACGAGGAGTTGAACTATTACTATCCGACGAGTGACCTCGTGACAGGTCCCGACATCATCTTCTTCTGGGTGGCACGCATGATTATGGCGGGCGAGGAGTACATGGGCAAGTTCCCGTTCAAGAATGTATATTTCACGGGTATCGTGCGTGACAAGCTCGGACGCAAGATGTCGAAGTCGCTCGGAAACTCTCCTGACCCTATTGAACTTATCGAGAAGTTTGGAGCCGACGGCGTGCGTATGGGCATGATGCTCTCTGCACCTGCAGGTAACGACATCCTCTTCGACGAGAGCCTTTGCGAGCAGGGACGCAACTTCAACAACAAGATATGGAACGCATTCCGTCTCGTGAAGGGATGGGAGACGACTGACGTTGACCAGCCTGAGGCTAACCGCATCGCCGTAGAGTGGTTTGAAGCGAAATTGAAGGAGACCAACGCCGAAATCGACGACCTCTTCAAGAAATACCGCATCTCAGAAGCCCTCATGGCTGTATATCGCCTTTTCTGGGACGAGTTCTCGTCATGGTATCTTGAAATGGTCAAGCCGGAATATCAGAAGCCGCTTGACCGTGCGACTTATGACGCCACTCTACGCTTCTTCGAGACACTGTTGAAGATGCTCCATCCGTTCATGCCGTTCATCACGGAGGAACTGTGGCAGAACATCTACGACCGCAAGCCGGGTGAGTCGATCATGCGCGACCGTCTCGTTCTTTCCGCACCTACGGATGCCGACGTGAAACTGTGTGCCGACGTGGAATTACTGAAGCAGGTGGTGGCAGGAGTGCGCACCGTACGCAACCAGAAGAACATCTCGCCCCGCGAGGCGCTTGCACTGCAGGTTGTGGGCAGCGAGGTTCTCGCCGCTTACGACAGTGTCATAACGAAGATGGCAAACCTGTCGTCGATAGCAGTGGTGGGAGAGAAAGACTCAACGGCTGCAGCCTTTATGGTAGGCACTACAGAGTATGCCGTTCCTCTCGGTGACAAGATTGACGTCGCCGCCGAGGTGGAGAAGGCGGAAGCGCAGCTTAAGCATCTCGAGGGATTCCTCGCCGGTGTGAGAAAGAAGTTGAGCAACGAGAAGTTCGTTGCCCATGCGCCCGAAGCTGTCGTGGCACTCGAACGCAAGAAGGAAAGTGACTCTCTCGAAAAGATTGCTGCACTGAAGGAAACTATAGCGGCACTTACCGGGAAATAACATAAAGAGTTCAAGGAGTTGAAAGAAGTAAGCTCCTTGAACTCTTGTCTTATTGTTAAAAGAGCTTAACCAAAGGCGTTTTTTCCTTGCTTAATTCTTCTTTTCCCATTTTTCTTCGTACCTTTGCAGCCGCAAAAGCCGATATGGCTCAGTTGGTAGAGCAATTCATTCGTAATGAATAGGTCCCCGGTTCGAGCCCGGGTATCGGCTCAACATAACGACGACGACATGCTTTGATGAAGCTGCCGTCGTCGATTTTTTTTGTCGTGGTTCAATAAAGTTTCTCGCGCAGATATTTTCCCGTGATGCTTTCCTTGCATCCGCTTATAGCCTCCGGCGTTCCCGTTGCCACAATGAATCCTCCTGCGTCGCCGCCGTCGGGACCGATGTCGATGATGTGGTCGGCACATTTGATGATGTCCATATTGTGCTCGATGATGACAATGGTGTGACCGCGCTCAATGAGCGAGGTAAAGGAATCGAGAAGCCGCTTGATGTCGTGGAAATGAAGGCCGGTAGTCGGTTCGTCGAAGATGAACATTGTAGGCACCTGCTTTTCCTGGCCGATGAAATAGGCGAGTTTTACACGTTGGTTCTCTCCGCCTGAAAGGGTCGATGAGCTCTGTCCGAGCTTGATGTAGCCGAGACCGACGTCGAACAGTGGCTTGAGCCGCTTGACGATAGTGCTTTCCCCGTGCTGCTGGAAGAAGTCGATGGCTTCGCTTATTGTCATGTCGAGGATGTCGCTGATGTTTTTCCCGTGGAACCTCACCTCGAGGATGTCGTGCTTGAAGCGCTTTCCGTGGCAAGCCTCACATGGAAGAACGATGTCGGCCATGAACTGCATCTCAACGGTAATCTCTCCCGCTCCCTTACATTCCTCGCACCTGCCACCTTCAGTGTTGAAAGAAAAGAACTGAGGCGTGAAGCCCAGCTGTTTTGCAAGGGGTTGGGAGGCCATCAGGTCGCGTATGGCGTCGTATGCCTTAACGTAGGTCGCAGGGTTGGAACGGGAGCTTTTGCCAATGGGGTTTTGGTCAACGAACTCCACGTGCTTGATGGCGCTGATGTCGCCTGTCAGCTTACTGTATTCTCCCGGTGCGTCGCACACTTCGCCGATGTGGCGTTTCAAGGCAGGATAAAGGATGCCCTTGATGAGGCTTGACTTGCCCGACCCGCTGACTCCTGTCACTACGGTCATGACATTGAGAGGAATGTCAACGTCGAACCCCTTCAGGTTGTTCATGCGTGCTCCCTGAATGGTCACTTTCCTGTTCCAGCTCCGTCGGCCTATAGGGAGGGGAATGGAGAGGTCGCCGGAAAGGTAACGTATGGTGTAGCTCTTCAACGCCGACTGTGGCAGGGTGAAAGGCATGGAGTCCTTGGGGGGAATCTTGCCTTCATAGACTATCTCTCCGCCAAGGCGTCCCGCGTCGGGACCGACATCGATGAGATGGTCGGCCTCGGTGATGATGTCTTCATCGTGTTCAACGACGATTACCGTGTTGCCAATGTCGCGCAGTCTCTTCAGCACCGATATTAGTTTGTCGGTGTCGCGGCTGTGCAGGCCGATACTTGGCTCGTCGAGGATGTACAGTGAACCTACGAGGCTGCTGCCCAACGACGTGGTGAGATTGATGCGTTGGCTTTCACCGCCGCTGAGACTGTTGGACAGGCGGTTGAGCGTTAGGTAGCCAAGTCCCACGTCAAGCAGGAACTGCAGGCGGTTGTTAATCTCCACCAGCAGACGCTTGCCGATGGCTGCGTCATGATCGTTGAGCTGAAGGTCGTCAAACCATTTCTTCAGCTTCACTACAGGCATCTCGACAATGTCGGAAATGCTTCGTCCGCATATCTTCACATAGTTTGCCTCTGGCTTTAGCCGGGTGCCGTGGCAGTGCGGGCAAGTCGTCTTGCCCCTGTAGCGGCTTAGCATGACGCGGTACTGTATCTTGTACAGGTTTTCATTCACCATAAGAAAAAACGTGTCGATGCATATCCTCTCCCTCTTTGGCTTGTGATTTTCTGACGGCAGACCGTGCCAAAGCCAGTCTTTTTGAGCCGTGGTGAGATTATAGTATGGCTCGAAGATGGGGAAGTTGTCGGCGGCTGCCCGTCGGCAGAACTCCTCTTTCCACTCCTTCATCTTTTCACCGTTCCAGCATACGGCACAACCGTCATAGACGCTGAGCGAGGGGTTGGGAATGACAAGATGCTCGTCGATGCCCATGATTTTCCCGAAACCCTGACATTCAGGACAGGCTCCGGCAGGTGAGTTGAACGAGAACATGTTGTCGTTAGGTTCCTCAAACTCCATGCCGTCGCATTCGAACCGTGTGGAGAAGTCATAGGAAATCATTGACGGAAGGAACATGACGCGGCAGTCGCCCTTGCCTTCGTAGAATGCTGTCTCAACGGAGTCCACCAGTCGTGATATGCCGTCCTTCGACATATCTACCGACATCCTGTCAATGGCTATCCACAGGCCTTCCTCACTTGCAGATGCCGCGTCCTTTTGTTGTGAGAGGTAGTCGTCGATGCGTGTGAAGTCGCCGTTGGCAAACAGTCGCGCATAGCCTTGCATCATGGCAGCATGCAGCTGTTCTGCTACGGTACGTCCCTCTGCAACCTTTAGCGGAGCGAGCACGACGAACTTCGTGCCTTCGGAATATTGATTCACGCAGTCGATGATGTCTTCTGTCGTGTGCTTTTTCACTTCGTTGCCGCTTATGGGCGAGTAGGTGTGCCCGATGCGTGCGAAGAGCATCCTCAGGTAGTCGTATATCTCTGTTGAAGTGCCTACCGTTGACCTCGGGTTACGGCTCGTCACCTTCTGTTCGATGGCTATGGCGGGCGGGATGCCCTTGATGTAGTCGCATTCCGGCTTGTTCATTCGTCCGAGAAACTGTCGGGCGTAAGCCGAGAGACTCTCGACGTAACGTCGTTGTCCTTCAGCGTACAGCGTGTCGAAGGCAAGTGACGACTTGCCCGAACCGCTGATGCCTGCAATGACGATGAACTTGTTGCGCGGAATGTTCACGGAGACATTCTTGAGGTTGTTAACCCTTGCTCCCTTTATTTCTATATAGTCGCTCATATTCATATCAATAATTGTCCAATCTGGTAAACGGCGGCTGACACCACCCAAGCAAGACAGGTGGTGTAGAGGGCGGTGAACAGTGCCCATCGCCACGAACCGCTCTCGTTCCTTATTGCCGCTATTGTGGCAAGGCAAGGGAAGTAAAGCAGGACGAAGAGCAGGAAGCAGAAGGCGGAGAGAGGTGTGATGCCGTCGGCTTCCATGTGTTGCCTTATATGCTCGTATTTCGTCACCTCGTCGTTATGGTCGGCGTCGCCGTACAGCACGCCCATTGTCGATGCCACTATCTCCTTTGCCCCAATGCCCGAGATGAGTCCCACGTCGAGTTTCCAGTCGAAGCCCTGAGCCCGGAACACGGGTTCTATCACTTTTCCTATTCGTCCGATATAGCTCTGCTCTTGTTGCTCACGCGGCGAGAGGCTGTCGTCGTGCGGGAAGTATCCGAGTGCCCACACGATGACACTTGCCACAAGGATTATGCCACCCATTTTCCTGAGATACTGCTTTCCTTTCTCCCAGGTGTGGCGCAGTATGGCTCGGGTGGTCGGGAAACGGTAGGGTGGCAGTTCCATGACGAACGGGGTGTCGTCGCCTTTAACGAGCCATCTGCTGAAGACGCGGCTCATGACGACAGCAGTGACAATGCCGATGACGTAAAGCAATATCATGATGGTGCTTTGGTATTCGATGGCGAAGAACGTCGCCGTCATCATGATATATATAGGCAATCGTGCCGAGCAGCTCATCATAGGAAGTATGAGCATGGTGATGAGGCGTGAGCGGCGGCTCTCGATGGTGCGTGTCGCCATAATGGCGGGAACGTTGCATCCGAATCCCATAATGAGCGGGATGAACGACTTGCCGTGGAGACCCATCTTGTGCATCAGGCGGTCCATGATGAAAGCTGCCCTCGACATGTAGCCAGAGTCTTCCATGAACGAGATGAAGGCATAGAGAATGAGTATTTGCGGTAGGAACACAATGACTGATCCCACGCCGCCGATTATTCCATCGACGACAAGGTCTTTTAGTATGCCGTCGTTGAGCGTCGTTGACACAAGGCCTGCCAGTGCGGAGATGCCTGTCTCAATCCAGTCCATCGGATACTGTCCGAGAGTGAATGTCGCGTGAAACATCAGGTATAGTATGGCGAAGAACACGGGGAATCCGATGTACCGGTTGGTGATGATGCCGTCGATGATGTGTGTCACCTGGTACGTGTCCTGTTGTTCTCCCTTCTTGAAGCCTGCCTCGTGAAGCGCACCGTGGATAAGTCCGTATTTTGCGTCCATGATGGCAGTCTCGGAGTCTTCTTTGAGTTCTTCTTTTATCCTTGCCGCCTCACGGTCGCGTATCTTTATGATTTCTTTTGAGTTGGGCAGTTGTTCCACGACCTTTTCTGTCTCGTTGTCCATCTCGAGAAGTTTTATTGACAGGTATCGTGTGGAGTACTTATAGCGTATCTGCTCGTCGTTCTTCAGCTCGGCCTTAATGGCTTCGATGCCTTTTTCAATGCACGAACCGTGGTTGAGATGCACGTGACGGAACACGCTGTCGCGCGGTTTCTCTCCGTGGGCGAAGTCCTCGCCGTGGTTGCTGCCGTGGTGTCCCTCGTATTGGCTGTGCCAGTCCTGTATGTCCTTTGCCACTTCCGGGTTGATGTTTCCTTTCTTGTCGATGAAGTCCACACCTTCATACATATTGATAATAATGTGGAAGAGCAGGTCAACGCCTTTCCCAGTCTTGAACACGGTAGGTATCATCGGAACGCCGAAGAGCTGTCCGAGCTTCTTGTAGTCGAGCTGGTCGCCCCGTTCCTCAAATTCGTCGTACATGTTCAGCGCGCAAATCATTCGCAGGTGCATATCGACAAGTTGTGTGGTGAGGTAGAGGTTGCGTTCCAGGTTGCTCGAGTCAAGCACGTTGAGCACAATATCGGGAGTCTTGTCGATGATTTGCCGGCGGACGTAAAGCTCCTCTGGCGAGTAGGCGGAAAGGGAGTAGGTGCCGGGAAGGTCGATGATGTTGAAGTCGTAACCCTCGAAGGAGGCATAGCCTTCTTTCGCGTCAACGGTGACGCCGGAGTAGTTGCCGACACGTTCGTGCGCCCCTGAGACAAAGTTGAAAAGCGAGGTCTTCCCGCAGTTAGGGTTTCCGACAAGCGCAACGTTGATGGTGCGGCGCTTTCTCAGAGCCACGTCGTGAAGTCTCTCTTCTGTCATGGGCGCGTCGTCGGCATCGTCATCTTTTACGATGGTGCCCACGCCTTTATATGATTTCTCAAGCGACTTGGCTTCATCCATTGAGATGATTTCAATCATTTCCGCCTCTTTGTGTCGCAGTGACACCTCGTAGCCCATGATTTTGTATTTCACAGGGTCTTGCAGCGGGGCGTTGAGCAGTGCTTCCACCACTTTTCCCTTGATGAATCCCATCTCGACTATTCTTTTTCTGAATCCTCCGTGTCCGAGTACTTTGACGATGACACCTCTTTCGCCAGTATTAAGTTCTGATAATTTCATTGGCAATCAATTTTTCCTGCAAAATTAACTAATTGAATCCAAATGGAGTAAAGAATTTCCATTTTTTTTGATAAAATACCCATTTATAGGTACTTTTTTTTGCGAAAACAAGTATATTCTTCTTTCATGAACGTCATAAATGAACATTTTTTGAAAAAAAATCAAGAAAAATTTGGCAGGACAAAAAAAATGTTGTACCTTTGCACCCGCAAACAAGCAATGGTACCTTGGCCGATCGGTTAGGTAACGGTCTGCAAAACCGTGTAGAGCAGTTCGACTCTGCTAGGTACCTCAAAATTCAAAACGCAGCTTATTGGTTTACAATAAGTTGCGTTTTTTTCTTACTCCTTCTTTACTTATCCTTTCAGCAGCATAGCAGCCTTGTAGCCAATAACTACGGCAATGACGCCAAGAAGAAGGCTCAGGGAGGTGTAGAGAAGGGCGGTGGGCAGGTTGCCGTCGCGTGTCAGAAGGACGTTCTCGTTGATGAAGGTAGAAAACGTGGTGAAGCCACCGCATAGTCCTGTGACAAGAAGAAGTCTTTGGCTTGGCGACAGGGAACCGGTGGCAGACAGTCCTGAAAGGATGCCTATGAGGAAACAACCGGCAACGTTGGCTGTCAGCGTGCCGAAGAATGATGGTGTCCATACAAGCGCCATAGCGCGGCTGACAAGGTATCTCAGTCCGCCTCCCACGAAACTTCCTGTGCAGACGATAAGCAGCTCTTTTATCATGTCAATAGTAAATGTAGGACATAGTCAAAGCCGCAAACGCTCTTTGTATGGCAGTTTGCGGCTTAATAAAGTTATGTAAAACAATCAAAATTGCTATTAGAGAATGGTCTTTACGGCCTCAAGCATTCCCTTTGACTGGATGAGGTCGAGATACTGCTTAACCATTGTGTTGAGACCTTCGACCTTGTTGAGGTCCTCGCTCCAGATGCTTGTAGCGCCGAGCACACCGTCGGCCACCTTCTGGGTGTCGCCAGTTGCCCAAAGCTCCTTGAGCAGGTCCATGATGTCCTGAGCGTCGTTAGGAACAATCTCTACGCCGTCCTCTCGTTTGCCGCCCTTGTAATAGGTGATGATGGCAGCGAGACCGAATACAAGTCCCTTTGGCAGTTCGCCCTTTCTTTCGAGGTAGGTCTTCACTCCTGGCAGGTCGCGTGCGCAGAACTTCGGGAACGAGTTCAGCATGATGCTTGTCACCTGGTGGTCAACGTATGGATTGTCGAATCGTTCGAGCACGTCGCTTGCAAACTTCTCCAGTTCTTCCATCGGCAGGTCGAGTGTCTGCATGAGTTCCTCAAACTGTACCTTGTGAATGTACTTTGAGATTACCTCATGGTTGCACGCGTCACGCACGATGTTCACTCCGCTGAGGAACGCCACTGGTGAAAGCACGGTGTGCGGGCCGTTGAGCAGGGTCACCTTGCGCTTGTGGTAAGGTTCTTCCGACGGCACGAAGAGCACGTGGAGGCCAGCCTTGTCAGCAGGGAACTCCTTTGCCACTTCCTTCGGGGCTTCAATCACCCAAAGGTGGAAGGTCTCTGCCTGTACGACGAGGTTGTCGCGATAGCTGATTTTTTCCTGTATCTGAGCAATCTCCTTGCGTGGGAATCCTGGTACGATGCGGTCAACGAGAGTGGCATATACTCCGCAGCTGTTGTCAACCCACTGCTTGAATTCTGCAGGCAGCTGCCAAAGCTCGATGTATTTTTCGATGCAGTCCTTCAGGACATGTCCGTTGAGGAAGATGAGCTCGCAAGGGAAGATGATGAGACCCTTCGTCGGGTCGCCGTTGAAGGTCTGCCAACGGCGGTAAAGCAGCTGGACGAGCTTGCCGGGATATGATGAGGCTGGAGCGTCGTCAAGTTTGCAAGAGGGGTCGAAGGCGATGCCTGCCTCTGTGGTGTTGGAGATGACGAAGCGTATCTCTGGCTGGTCGGCAAGTGCCATGAAAGCAGCGTTTTGGGTGTATGGGTTGAGAGCGCGGCTGATGACGTCGATGCGCTCAAGGGTGTTCACCGGTTTGCCGTTCTCGCGTCCCTGTAGGTTAACGTGGTAGAGGCAGTCCTGTGCGTTGAGCCAATCCACCATACCTTTTTCTATTGGCTGTACTACGACCACCGACCCGTTGAAGTCGGTTTTCTGGTTCATGTTCCAGATAATCCAATCTACAAACGCGCGGAGGAAGTTACCCTCGCCAAACTGAATGACCTTTTCAGGCATCACGCTCTTAGGAGCAAATACTTTGTTTAATGGTTTCATATTATTGATGTTGTTTTATTGTTTTCTGATTTTCGATGCAAAAGTACATAATATTTTGCAATAACGCCAACTTTTTTTGGTAAAAAATGACGTAAAGGTTTACGTTTAGCCGATTGGACTTGTGGCGACAAAGTAAGCAACTGCAAGGCAGGGAATGATTATGGCAAGTAATACAACGGAACCACGGGAGAGAACAAAGTGGAAACGGCGGTTGGCATAGATGTAAAGAGCTGCAGCCTCCAAGGCGTGGACGGCTACTATTGCCCAGCCTACTGCCGTCAGTCCTCCGAAGAGGAAGGCATGGCAAATGGCGACGACGTAAGCCAAGGCATAAGCCGCCTCAAAGGCAAGGTACAAACGGGAATTGCCCTTCGCAAGGTTTATATATGCCAATGGCAGTGAAACAGCCTTGAACAGAAGGGCGAGAGTCGTCGTTTGTGCCATGGTGACCACTGGCACAAACTGCTGGCTGAACAGCAAAGGCATCGCCACAGGAAGCAGGATGACAAGGAGGCAGGTCATCGGCGATATAATCATCAGCGACACTTCCACTTGCCGGTTGACGATTGTCAGCATCTGAACGTCGTCGTGGCTGGCTGCGGAAAGTCTGGGGAAATAGTCACTCTCCATTGCCGAGAACGCAAGGGCTGAATAAGTGAACGTAATCATGCAGGCGGCGTTGAACAGTCCTACGGTGTGAAGGTCGGAGAACTGGCTGAGCAATGACCTTGCCGCCATTTCCCCTCCGCTGGTGAACGCAGCCGCAATGGTAAAAGCCACTCCCATGCCGACCATCTGTCTCCCTTCGCCAATGGCTGACGAGAAGTGCCTGAGACTATAAGGATAGTGGCGAAGTGACACCACAAGTGCAGGAAGGAGGTTGACCATTGCCATAAGTGATATTACGGGGACGATGGCTTTTACGTTGAAAACGTAGTATAGCGGAACGGATACCAATAACGACAGGAGGGTTGTCGCTATTTGCACTACGGCAAGTTCTTTCATCCTCCGCGTTCCTTTCAGTATGGATAGTTCGCCACCTGCTATTGCCGTCATTGCCACCGCCGGCGCGAGGAGGATGAAGTGGAGCGTGTGGTCACCACATGAGAACGACAGCTTGTTGAGCAGCGGACCGAGAGCGACGCAAGCCAACAGGCCAATGACAGCAGCAAGGAGACTCCACGACCTGACAGTGCTGACATGCCGGTTGAGGGCAGTGGCATCACCGCTGTCGAAGAGTTCGGAAATACGCTTGATGGAACTGAAAGGGATTCCAAGCCCAGTGGCTTGTGCCACGAAGTTCATCGAGGTGCTGAGAAGGGTGATAAGTCCCATGCCCTCAGGGCCGAGAATAACGGCTACACACTTGTTGCGCACGATGCCAACAACAATGTTGAGCATCTGCACAAAACCAAACAGACCTGTATATTTCAGGATGTGGCTGTAGCTGTTTGTCGATGAGCGTTTTTCTGTCATACGATAGAAAAAACGTTTTTTTTCCACAATTATTATAATTAATGTTAGGAAAAAAGCACTGTTGTGGTGTTGTTTCGCAAAAAAAATGTAACTTTGCACTGCATACACGTTATTTTATCAATAATTGCAATGGACAATAAACATACAACGCCCATCGTGACCTTTGTCGTCACTTGTCACAACCATACGGCAACGATGATCGAAGAGACCATCGGAAACATTCTTGAGCTCTCTCTCAGCAACGTCGAAAGGCAAATAGTCGTTGTCGATGACGGGTCGGACATGTGTCCGATGAACGAACTGATGCCTTTGGCCGACAACATAATCTACATACGAATGCCATACGGAGGAACTGGAGCGGCACGCAATACGGGAATTGCACTTGCAACAGGACAGTACCTGCAGTTTGTGGATGCCGGCGACACGCTCGTGAAAGCTGCCTATGAGCATTGTCTCGACATCGTCAGATATAAGAGTCCCGACATGGTCATGTTCAACCATACAGCCAAATCCAAGGAGTCGGTGACCGTAGCCACGACTGACGAACGCCCGCTCTCAGGAGCCGAATTCATGCGTAACAACAGCATGCGCGGCATGGCATGTGGATATGTGTTCCGTCGCGACATTTTACATAACCTGCGTTTCCCGTCAGACATCGTTCATGAGGACGAGGAGTTCACCCCGCAACTCGTACTAAGGTGCGAGTCGCTCTTCAGGGTGCAGGTAGATGCCTATTGCCGAAATAACCACACGACAATGACTGTAGCAGATAAGGACAACCGATGGAAACTAAAGCGACTCGACGACACGGAGACTGTCATCAAGCGCCTTCATCGCCGTGCCGACACCCTTCCTTATGAGGAACGTCAGGCAATGCAGCGGCGTGTGGCACAGCTTACGATGGACTATCTTCACGACGTGATAGTAGTAACCCGCTCGAAGCATCACCTTAACGAACGTATTGAATCGCTTGAGCGTGAGGGACTTTTCCCTCTTCCTGAAAAGGCTTACACAAAGCGCTACTTGATGTTTTCACGCTTGGTGAAGTCGTCGGTAGGGCGAAACATACTGTTGCTGACACTTCCGTTGGCATCGTGGAAAAAGATAAGATAATAGCCGATAATTATAATAATAACAATAGTCATTATGAATTTGAAACATTTGTCATTCTTCGTCTTGCCATTGGCAATAGCCACGACAAGCTATGCGGCCGACACCGTGGTGAGCCACGTGAGACATGCCGGTCCGTTTAAGGTGCAGCAACCCGTTGTGCTCGACAGTATCGACAACACACAGTCGCGCTATTCTGCAAATACCGCAGTCAATACGCCGATTTCGTTAAGGCTTACAGAGGGCAAGGCTCTTACTGCCCTGAAGGACCTGAAACTCGATACGGCAATGCTTCATCTTGTCAGCTTTGACATCAACGTGGAAAAATATCTTAATGGAGTGGCGTTGACTGTCAAGGGTGCAAAGAAGTATAAGGTGTATGCCGACGGACGCGAGGCTTCGGGATCTCTCAGGCTACAGCCAGGCTACCACAGCATCGCTGTGAAGTTCATTGCCGACAGCACAGGCATCTCACTCGCAATACCTGCAACAGGAGTGACGATGACCGACGACGGCAAACGCCGCTTTACCATGACCGATGTGCTCGGCACGAAGGTCACCTCACAGGCTGTACTTTCCCCGTCGGGCAGGTGGGCTCTCGTGGGCTACCGATGGATTGACGCCACCAACAAAACCAAGGGCGAGTCGCTCCTCGTTGACCTGAAGACAGGCATCCGACGTGTCATCAACCAACGCGCTCAGTGGATGCCATCGTCCGACCGCTATTACTATGTTGACCATGAAGGCGGAAAGAGACATGTCATGACTGCCGACCCTGCCACAGGCAGGGTTGAGATGCTTGTTGACGACATCCCTTCTGACAATTTCTTCATCTCGCCGACAGAGGACTTTGCCATACTCACCACTACCAAGGAGGGACCGAAGAAGGAAAACGGCGTTTATGAGATAGTGCATCCCGACGACCGCCAGCCGGGTTGGCGCAACCGCTACCAGCTGTCCCGCTTCGACTTCGCCACGGGCATGGTGCAACCGTTGACCTATTCCTATCATGTGGTCTATGTAAGCGACATCACCCCCGACGGCAAGAACCTGCTCTTCGCTGTCGCCACCGACTCGCTCACCCGTCGTCCGACAACTCGTTCTACCTATTATGACCTCGACCTCACGACGATGGAGAAACGCCTTCTCGTGGAAAAAGACGGGTTTATAGGAAGTGCCATGTATGCAGGCTCTAAGGACAAGATTGTCTTTAAGGCAAGTCCCGAAGCGTTCGGAAGTATAGGCAACCGAGTGCCCGAAGGACGCACTCCGAGCATGTATGACTATCACCTCTATCTTATGGACACTCCGTCGCTGAAGGTTACTCCGCTTACAGCCGACGATGCCACAAGCATTGAGTCAATCGACTACTCCTTTGCCGAAAAGTGTGTGTACTATACGGCTCAGAATGGTGACAGCGTCAGTCTCTATCGTCTCGACCCAAAGACACTCCGCTCAACTATTGTACGTCAGCCGATGGAGGTGCTCAGCGGAATGAGCATAGCCAAGACGGGAGGTAACATCATGGTACACGGATGCTCCATGTGCGTGCCTTACGAAATCTATAACATCACCTCGCCGGCAAAGGCTCCAAAGGCACAGCTCGTACTGGCACCAAACAAGGAGATGTATCAGCACATTAAGCTCGGTACGGTGAAGCCATGGAGTTTCATGACCTCACGTGGCTATCGCGTGACCGGTTTCTACAACCTGCCTGCCGACTTCGACCCTGAAAAGAAATACCCTGTCATCGTCAACTACTACGGAGGCTGCTCGCCAACGTCGCGACGTTTCGGCAACGGCACACACTATCCTGCCCACTATTGGAACGCGCTTGGCTACATCGTCTTCTCTGTGAACCCGTCAGGTGCCTCGGGCTTCGGACAGGAATGGGCTTCGCGCCATGTCAACACCATGGGAGAAGGCGTGGCTCAGGACATCATCGATGCCACACGACAGTTTGTGAAAGATGTGCCGCAGTGTGATGCCGACCACATAGGTTGTGTGTCAGCTTCCTACGGAGGATTCATGACCCAGTGGATGATGACCAAGGACAATCCTTTCGCATGTGGCGTGTCACATGCCGGCATCAGCGACCACACAAGCTATTGGGGTGAGGGATACTGGGGTTACAGCTATAGCGAGACCTCGGCTGCCAACAGCTATCCATGGACTCGTAAGGACCTCTTCGTTGACAGGTCGCCATTGTTCAATGCCGACAAGATCAAGAAGCCAATCCTCTTCACCCATGGCACCGCCGACCACAACGTGCCTGTAGGCGAGTCGATACAGATGTACACCGCCCTCCGCCTGTTAGGCGTTCCAACAGCCTTCGTAGAGGTTGAGGGTGAGGACCATGGCATTATGGAGCCAGTAAAGCGAACAAAGTGGATTAACACTATACTCGCATGGTTCCAGCGCTATCTTAAAAACGACGACTCCTGGTGGAACGCTGTTTATTCACCGAAGAAACTCTAAAATATCCTAGAGTGTGGGCATCCCGCCCACACTCTTTTATCTTATCCCAACATTACATGGATAGGAAAGTGCAGTAAGAAAAAAAGTACAGAGGCCGCGTTTGGCTTCTGTACTTTTACTTTTTTGTCTAATAAACAAGATGGGAAGTGATGATTTATGCTTCAGCTGGAGCTTCCTCAGTAGCTGTTGCCTCTGCTTCAGCCTCTGCCTTTGCTGCAGCTGCTGCAGACTTCTTCTCAGCTACCTTCTTTGCTATCTCGGCATTGATTTTCTTCTCTGCCTCAAGCTCCTTTGCAATAGCTTCCTTCTTTGCCTTTGCCTCGCTTTCGCGAACAGCATCGAGTCCCTTCTGCTTGTCAGCCTTCCATGCGTCGAAACGCTTCTGTGCTGCAGCCTCGTCGAATGCGCCTTTCTTCACACCGCCGCGGAGGTGCTTCATAAGGTAAACGCCTTCGCCGCCGAGGATGTTGCGTACGGTGTCGGTTGGCTGTGCGCCGCACTCTACCCAGTAGAGGGCACGGTCGAAATTCAAATCTACTGTGGCTGGATTGGTGTTAGGGTTGTAAGTACCAATTTTCTCAGTAAATCTACCATCACGTGGTGCTCGTGCGTCGGCGATAACGATGCTGTAGAAAGCATAGCCTTTACGGCCGCCGCGCTGTAATCTGATTCTTGTTGCCATTTTTGTTTAATGTTTTTATTTGTAAGTTTGAATTATGTGCTGCCATCTCGTGACAGCGGGTGCAAAGGTACTACTTTTTTCGCAGAATGAGGAGATACAAGCGGTTGATTGCCTGAATATTTAATTTTATTTAACTCTTATTTCTTCACCAAGGTGATTCCACACTGCATACCTTTCACTTTTTTCATAAGTGAGGTGACGGTGGAGACTGTGGAGTTGGTTGACTTGCTGCCGAGGGTCTGCATCAGCGACAGCAGTTTGCTGGCATCAGTGACGAACATCAGGTTATTGCCATCGACCTGGGTGGTGAGAGTGATGGTGCGGACCGTGTGGGTGAGCTTGAGCTTTTGGTTTTCTACAGCCCACTTGCCGCTGTAGGTCTTCTTGCCGAAGGTTTCGGTGAAGGTGCCGTTGCTCTTGAATGTCATGGAGAGTGTGCCCTTCTTTATTCCAACCTTGTCCATCTGTTCCTGTAGTTTTTTCTCGGCTGTCTTTGCCGCTACTTTTGCCGCCGCGTTGGTGAGAACGTTGTCGGAGGTGAGCACGATAGCCGGCTCTTCATAGACCCATGTGCCGACGAGGTTGTTTTTTGTCGCCTGCTTGTCAGAGGAGAAGATGGAGGTGAGTCCCGATACCACTCCGTTTGTCGTGCTGCTGCCGAGCACGTTGTTGAGAATACTGCCAAGGTCGCTTTGGGCTTTGGCGTTTTGTGTGCTTATGGCTATGAGGCACATTAATGCGCACCTAAGGATTGATGTTTTCATTTTGTTGTTGTTTTATCTCTTTTGTCCTGCAAAATTACGTTATTCTGTTCATTTATGCAACAATAATGTGAAAAAAAGGTTAGTCTTTGTGTTTTTTTTTGGAAAAAAGCAATGTTTTTCATAAAAGATTACTATCTTTGCAAAAGCAAATGCAAGAATAATGACATTATTGATAGTACTTATATTTATTGGAGGCTACATACTCCTGGCAACAACACATCTGACGAAAGTTAACAAAGCGGCAGTTGCGATGTTCATGGGTACCGTGGGGTGGGTGTTGTATATCTGTTACGGGACTGACTTCGTCATGAGTCAGCATCCGCGAGAGTACTATGACTTCCTTGCCGGCGAGGCTCCCAACAGTGCAGCGGTAAAATGTTTCATCTACGACGACATATTCCTGAAATATGTGGGAAAGGCTGCGAGCATCGTGATGTTCCTGCTTGCAACCATGACAATAATTGAGATACTGAACAACAACGGATGTTTTGACTTCATTACCGAATGGATCAGGACGAGAAACAGCCGGAGGCTTCTTTGGACAATAACCATTGCCACGTTCATCATCTCAGCCAATCTCGACAACCTCACGACGACGACTACCATGCTCGTCATAATGCACGGCATAGTGCAGAACCGAAGGCAAAGGATGCTTATCGGCTCGGCAATAGTGCTTGCCGCAAACGCAGGGGGATGCATGACTGTCATCGGCGACCCGGCGGGAGTGATGCTTTGGGAGGAGGGAGCTGTCACGGCGACAAACTTCTCAGCATGGCTTGCCTTACCTGCAATAGTGGCTTGGGCGTTGCCTACATGGCTTATAGGAAGGAGCTTGCCGGCACGTCTTGACGTGGAATGGCCTGCCACACCATACCGTGGTGATGACACTAACCTTAACCGTCTGCAGCGACTGTCGATGCTCTTCGTGGGCATTGGCGGACTGTGGTTCATCCCTACGTTCCACAACATCACGAAGCTCAGTCCTTTCCTTGGAGCACTGTGCGTGTTGTCGGTGTTGTGGGTGGTGAACGAGATTTTCAATCGTAAGCTCATGAATACGGAACAGATGGCACTTAGGCGCTTTCCGAGGGCGTTGCAGTATGGAAGCCTGCAGGTGATACTTTTCGTTATGGGCATCATGCTCGCTATGGGAGTGGTCAGCGAGACGGGATTCTTCGGCACAATATCGGAATGGCTTGACTACAACGTTCATAACGTGTGGGCAATGGGAATACTTGCAGGGCTGCTCAGTGGCGTGGTTGACACGTTTACCGTGGCAATAACACACATCTCGCTCTACCCAATAGTCGATGCGACTATGCTCGACAGATGGGTTGACTCCGATTATATGGCGTGCTTTGCCCAAAACGGCATTTACTGGAAACTGTTAGCTTTTGCAACTTCGTTGGGCGGATGCCTGACATGCTTCGCCTCGACCAGCGGACTGGCGTTGATGAAGATGGAGAGGATGCATGTAGGGTGGTACTTGAAAAACCTCACACCCAAGGTGCTCGCTGGATGGACGGCTGGACTGCTGCTGCTGTGGGCTGAGTCGTATATAATATAATAAGGTGAAACATTGACAATAACTTTAAAATAAAAAACATTATGGCTAAGATCAAGACAATCGGAGTGCTTACCTCGGGAGGAGATGCCCCAGGAATGAATGCTGCTATTCGTGCAGTCACGAGAGCAGGTATATATAATGGTTTTAACATAAAGGGCATATATCGTGGCTACGACGGACTTATCAACGGTGAGGTGAAACCGTTCACAACCGAGAATGTCAGCGGTATTATCATGCAGGGAGGAACGATACTCAAAACTGCCCGCAGTATGGAGTTCATGACACCGGAAGGAAAGCAGAAGGCTTACGACACCATGGTGAAGGAAGGTATTGACGCGCTGGTCGTAATTGGAGGAAACGGCTCGCTGACAGGAGCACGCGACTTCGCGGCTGAGTTTGACGTGTGCTGCATAGGACTGCCGGGCACCATCGACAATGACCTCTACGGCACTGACTCCACCATCGGTTACGACACCACACTGAACACCATACTGGAGTGTGTTGACCGCATACGCGACACTGCCCAGAGCCACGAGCGTATCTTCTTCATCGAGGTGATGGGACGCGACGCGGGCTTCCTTGCCCAGAACAGTGCCATAGCCAGTGGAGCTGAGGCTGCTATCATACCGGAGGAGGTGACTGACGTTGACCAGTTGGGCCGTTTTATGGAGCGAGGCATCCGTAAGTCGAAGAAGAGCTGTATCGTTATTGTCTCGGAAAGTCCTAAGTGTGGTGCCATGTACTATGCCGATCGCGTGAAGAAGGAGTTCCCAGACTTCGACGTGCGCGTGTCAATCCTTGGTCACCTGCAGCGTGGCGGCCGTCCGACAGCACGCGACCGCATCCTTGCAAGCCGCACAGGCGTGGGTGCCGTCGAAGCAATCATGCAGGGGCAGCGCAACGTGATGGTTGGCGTGAGGAACAATGAGGTGGTCTATGTGCCGTTTGCCGATGCCATCCGCACCGACAAGCCTCTTGACATGAAACTCATCAAGGTGCTTGACGAACTTAGCATTTGACATTTTATGTCCAAAAACATTGCAAAGATGGTACAATTTTTCTATTTTATAATTCATTAAGAATTAAACTTTGGTTTTTCTTTTGGTTTAATGGAAAAAATGTCTATCTTTGCAAGGCAAAAAATTGAATAGCCTTTAGACTATCCTAAAAAGACAATTGAATTAAAATAACAAATAAAGCGTATGTCACAGATTAATGGACACATTTCACAAATCATCGGTCCGGTAATCGATGTCTTCTTTGACACGAAAGGACAGGATGCGGAGAAAGTGTTGCCGAAAATTCACGACGCTCTGAAAATTGAGCGACAGGACGGACGAGAGCTTATCGTCGAGGTGCAACAGCACATCGGCGAGGACACCGTGCGCTGCGTGGCTATGGACAACACTGACGGACTACAGAGAGGACTCGAGGTGAAGCAGACAGGATCACCTATCGTCATGCCGGCAGGTGAGCAAATCAAAGGTCGCATGATGAATGTTATCGGACAACCTATCGACGGTATGGAAAAGCTAAGCATGGAGGGAGCATATCCAATCCACCGCGAAGCTCCGAAATTCGAAGAACTCTCCACGCACAAGGAGATGCTCGCCACGGGTATTAAGGTCATCGACCTGCTTGAGCCGTACATGAAGGGTGGAAAAATCGGACTCTTCGGTGGTGCAGGTGTGGGAAAGACCGTGCTTATCATGGAACTTATCAACAACATCGCCAAGGGACACAACGGATATTCCGTGTTCGCCGGAGTGGGAGAGCGTACACGTGAGGGTAATGACCTTATCAGGGACATGCTCGAGTCGGGCGTAATACGATATGGAGAAAAGTTCAAAAAAGCCATGGAGGAAGGAAAGTGGGACCTCTCGCTCGTTGACCCTGAGGAACTGAAAAAGTCGCAAGCGACACTCGTTTATGGACAGATGAACGAACCCCCAGGAGCACGCGCGTCAGTGGCACTCTCAGGACTTACCGTCGCTGAGGAATTCCGCGACCATGGAGGTAAGGACGGTGAGGCTGCAGATATTATGTTCTTCATCGACAACATTTTCCGTTTCACACAGGCTGGTTCAGAGGTGTCAGCACTTCTCGGCCGTATGCCATCCGCTGTAGGTTATCAGCCTACACTGGCTTCGGAGATGGGTACTATGCAGGAGCGAATCACTTCGACGAAGAAGGGTTCCATCACTTCTGTACAGGCCGTTTATGTGCCTGCCGATGACTTGACAGACCCTGCGCCTGCCACTACGTTTACCCACCTCGACGCTACGACAGAGCTGAGCCGTAAGATTACTGAGCTTGGTATCTATCCAGCTGTTGACCCACTGGGTTCCACAAGCCGAATTCTCGACCCGCTTATCGTAGGAAAGGAACACTATGATTGTGCACAGCGCGTAAAGCAGATTCTCCAGCGTTACAAAGAGTTGCAGGACATCATAGCCATTCTCGGCATGGACGAGCTTTCTGACGAGGACAAGCTAACGGTGAATCGCGCCCGCCGCGTTCAGCGTTTCCTCTCTCAGCCATTCACCGTTGCCGAGCAGTTCACAGGCATTCCAGGCGTTATGGTTCCTATTGAGGATACTATCAAGGGCTTCAACATGATTCTCGACGGAGAGGTTGACGACCTGCCAGAACAGGCATTCCTCAACGTCGGCACCATCGAGGATGCCATAGCAAAGGGTAAGAAACTCATGGAGGCTGCCAAGGGCTAAGCCACAATAAAGAAACGTAATTATGGGTTTGAGATTAAGAATAGTATCACCAGAGAACGTCATCTTCGACGGTGAGATAGAGAGCGTCACCGCTCCGGGAGTGTTAGGCGAGTTCCAGGTCTTGAAAGACCATGCGCCGCTCATCTCTTGTCTTGACAAGGGAAAGGTCGTGTATGTTGACTCTGAAGGACAACACGAAATGACCATATCCAGCGGATTCGTGGAAGTAAACAAGAACAAGGTTAGTCTTTGTGTTGAACTGTAATGGTATAACACGCAATGGAAGAGACACTTAACGACAATAGCAGACAAAAGGAAGTGAAGGCTATAGGACTTTCCTTCATCAAAAGGGGAATCGCCTATGTAGTGCTTCTCTTTGCAGCCGCGATGGCGATAGCCTATGCTTCGGGCAACGAGTGGATTATTGTGCCAGCAATAGTATCCGCACTTTACACACTTGCCATAGTAGTGGCTGAAGGTCTGTTGTGGGGTAGGGTGGCAAGTCGGTCGGTAGATGCCTTGACCACGTTCTATTCTGCCGTGTCGGGATTCCGTATGCTGCTGACCATAGTGGTCATGTTCGGCTACTATCTCGCTTTCGGTCGTGACGGGATGCTCGGCTTCCTTTCGGTACTTGCCCCGTTCTATGTGGTAATGCTCGTCCATCACTCGATATTCTTCGGCATGAAGTCGAAGATTATCGACAAATTCAATAATGTCAAACAACACTCATAAATCTCTTCGATTATGATGAAACGTATAAGGACAATAATATTGGTGCTCGCAGTGGCGTTGTTCCCGATACAATTAGTTGCCAATGAGACTGCTAAGGAAGGGGAGGCTCTGGACATTCCAGAGATAGTACTCGAACACCTGTCCGATTCTTACGAGTGGCACATCGCCTCTTACGAGGGAAAGCATCTAAGCATTCCATTGCCTATCATCGTCCGTAGCGGTGAGACAGGAGAGTGGACATTCTGTATTGCACACTCACTGCCGGAGAAATACTTTTTTGATGCGGCTCACCATGGTAAAATATACGAACACATGGCTGACGGAACTGTTGAACGTCCTCTCGACCTCAGCATCACCAAGGCTGTGGCTCAGATATGGATTGTGGTGGCAGTGCTGCTTACGGTATTCCTCTCATGCTCACGCTGGTACAAGAAACGCGATGAGAAGAGTGACGCGCCGCGTGGTTTCGTCGGAGCAGTGGAGATGCTTGTGATGTATATCCACGACGACCTCATTCGTCCATCGGTAGGCGAGAAGCACTACAAGCAGTACGCACCGTACTTGCTCACAGTGTTCTTCTTCATTCTCACCACCAATCTCATTGGGCTTATCCCAGTGTTCCCCGGTGGTTCAAACGTGACGGGAAATATCAATGTCACACTGTTCCTTGCTCTTTGCACAATGTTGGCAATCAACCTTTTCGGCAACAAGGAGTATTGGAAGGAAATATTCTGGCCAGAGGTGCCGCTCTTTTTGAAGGCATACCCAGTGCCAGTAATGCCGGTCATCGAGTTCTTCGGCGTTTTCACCAAGCCGTTCGCACTGATGATTCGTCTCTTCGCCAACATGATGGCGGGTCACGCCGTGATGCTCAGCTTCACATGCGTCATCTTCCTCGGTTGGTCTATGGGTGTAGGCTTCGGCATCGGTCTTAACTTGTTCAGTGCCGTCATGCTTCTGTTCATGAACTGTCTGGAACTCCTGGTAGCTTTCGTGCAGGCCTACGTGTTCACGATGCTCAGTGCCGTGTTCATCGGACTGGCTCATAAGGAACACCATTAAATATTGAAATATTGAAAAATTATATTAATTAGGAATATTAACAATAACAAATTAAAACTTATACAATTATGATTATTTCAACACTTTTGGCTGCTGAAGGTCTGGCACAGCTGGGCTGCGGTCTCGGAGCAGGTATTGCAACAATTGGTGCAGGTTTAGGTATTGGTAAGATTGGCGGTAGCGCTATGGATGCCATCGCACGTCAGCCAGAGGCAACAGGCAAGATTCAGACAAACATGATTCTGACATCTGCTTTCGTCGAGGGTTGTGCCCTCTTCGCCATCGCTGCTTGCGCATTCCTTATTAAATAATATTATTGAATGGAAAATTTGCCATCTATATTGACCCCTGACTTGGGACTCCTCTTCTGGATGCTCATTGCTTTTCTCGTGGTCTTCGGAGTACTGGCAAAATTCGGCTTCCCTGCCATAGTCAATATGGTTGATAGCAGAAAACAGTACATCGACGAAAGCCTGAAGAAGGCTCACGAGGCTTCTGCAAGACTTGAGAACATACAGAAAGAGGGTGAGGCAATGTTGCAGGAAGCGCGTCAGAAGCAGGCTCAGATTCTTAAAGAGGCTGCCGACACGCGCGAGGCAATAGTTGCAAAGGCCCAGGAACAGGCACGCCACGAAGCCACAAGACTCATTGAGGAGGCAAAGGCCGACATCGCACAAGAAAAGGCCGCTGCCATATCTGAGATCAGGGCTCAAGTGGCGGAGCTCTCCGTCAAGGTGGCTGAGAAGATTCTAAGAAAGGAACTTTCTGCAGCCGACAGGCAGATGGAGACTATTGACAGACTGTTGGATGAGGTTGCTGTGGAAAATAAAAAATAATGTGACATGGACATCGGAGTAATATCAGTAAGATACGCTCGCGCGCTGCTTAAGGCGGCTACCGCTGCGAACATTGAAGACCAGGTGTGTCAAGACATGACAACACTGGCCAAAAGCTTCGCGGATGTGCCACAACTAAGACATGCCATCGACAATCCCATGCTTTCCAAGGACAAGAAAAAGGGACTGCTCACGACTGCTTGCGGCAATGGTGTCGTAACGCTCACTGAGACATTCCTGCAGCTCGTACTCAAGGAAGACAGGGAAAGTTTCGTGCAGTTTATGGCAAACTCGTATGTCACGCTCTACCGCAAACAGAAGAACATCATCCGAGGGAAGCTCACGACCGCTGTCGCCGTTTCGCCGGACACAGAACGGAAAATGAGACAAATGGTCGAAAACAAGACCAAGGGAACTGTGGAGTTTGAGACGGAGGTCAACCCTGACATCATTGGGGGATTCATTCTCGAATACGACACTTACAGGCTCGATGCCAGCGTGCAGAGCCAGTTGAGAAACGTGCTCCAGCAGTTGAGAAAGTAATTAATTAAAACAAAAAAACATGTCAGACAAAATAAAACCAAGCGAAGTGTCACAAATGCTGCTCGAACAGCTGCAGGGCATCAACGGTGGACAGCAGTTTGACGAAGTCGGTACCGTGCTCGAAGTCAGCGACGGCGTGGCTCGTATCTATGGACTGCATAATGCCGAGGCCAACGAACTGCTCGAGTTTGAGAACGGCACAATGGCCATCGTCATGAACCTGGAGGAAGACAACGTCGGTTGTGTGCTCCTCGGGTCGGTGGAAGGTATCAAGGAAGGCATGGTTGTCAAGAGAACAAAACGCATCGCGTCGATTCGTGTTAATGACAACATGCTCGGACGTGTCATCAATCCGCTCGGTCAGGCTATTGACGGAAAGGGTGACATCGACCTTACCGGTGCCTTCGAGATGCCGCTCGACAGAAAGGCACCGGGAGTTATCTACCGACAGCCTGTAAAGGAACCGTTACAGACTGGTCTTAAGGGTGTCGATTCAATGATTCCTATCGGACGTGGACAGCGTGAGCTCATCATCGGTGACCGACAGACAGGAAAGACAGCCATCGCTGTTGATACTATCATAAACCAGAAAAGCTTTTATGAGGCAGGAAAACCGGTTTATTGTATCTATGTAGCCATCGGACAGAAGGCTTCAACAGTTGCTGCACTCGTTGAGAATCTAAAACAACATGGAGCTATGCCATACACCATCGTCGTGTCGGCAACAGCTGCCGATCCTGCAGCCATGCAGTACTATGCCCCGTTTGCAGGTGCAGCTATTGGCGAGTATTTCCGCGACCGTGGAGAGAGTGCACTCGTAGTTTACGATGACCTCTCGAAACAAGCCGTAGCCTACCGTGAGGTGTCGCTCATCCTTCGTCGTCCATCAGGACGTGAGGCTTATCCTGGTGATGTGTTCTACCTCCACAGCCGTTTGCTCGAGCGTGCCGCGCGCATCAACGACCAGCAGGAAGTGGCAGAGCAGATGAACGACCTG
Organism: Prevotella sp.; assembly: GCA_022771265.1. Lineage (GTDB taxonomy): Bacteria > Bacteroidota > Bacteroidia > Bacteroidales > Bacteroidaceae > Prevotella. The sequence goes on along the minus strand of JALFCG010000081.1, from coordinate 21,008 downwards.
CCCGAGTGTATGAAGGGACATGTCAAGGGTGGTGGCTCGCTCACAGCCCTTCCAATCATCGAGACTCAGGCCGGCGACGTTTCTGCATATATCCCGACAAACGTGATTTCCATCACCGACGGACAGATATATCTCGAAAGCGACCTCTTCAACCAAGGATTCCGACCTGCTATCAACGTCGGTATTTCAGTATCGCGTGTGGGTGGTTCGGCTCAGATAAAGAGTATGAAGAAGGTGGCAGGTACACTGAAAATCGATATGGCGCAATATCGTGAACTCGAGGCCTTCTCAAAGTTCTCAAGCGACATGGACCCGGTGACCGCCATGACCATCGACCGTGGACGAAAGAACAACCAGTTGCTCATACAGCCTCAGTACAGCCCGATGCCTGTCGGTGAGCAGATTGCAATCATCTACTGTGGAACCCACGGACTGATGCACGACGTGCCAGTGGAGAGTGTGAGACAATGTCAGGACTCGTTCCTTGACAAGCTCCGCACGACACATCCTGAAGTGATAGCAACACTCGCCTCTGGAAAAATCGACGATTCCGTTACCGGCATCATCGAGCAGACTATGGCAGACATTGCAGGACAATATAAAAGTTGATAGCCTATGCCGTCGCTGAAAGAGATAAAGACGAGAATCACCTCCGTCAACAGCACTCGCAAAATCACAAGTGCCATGAAGATGGTGGCGTCGTCGAAGCTGCACCATGCACAGGTGATGATAGAAAACATGCTGCCCTATGAGACCATGCTTGAGCAAATCCTGAAGACGTTCCTGGCTTCAGAAGCCGACGCCTCAAGCGTGCTCACACAACCTCGTACAGTCAAGAGGGTAGCTCTTGTAGTCTATTCATCCAACAGCAGCCTCTGCGGTGGATTCAACGCCAATGTCATAAAGAAAATGCAACAGGTGGCGGCCGAATATGAAGCTTTGGGCAAGAAAAACATCGTCATATATCCTATTGGACGAAAGGTGGCGGAAAAAGCTGCAAAGCTCGGCTTCACCATTGCCGGAGACTACAACTCAATGGCTGAGAAGCCAAATGCGAAGCAGTGTATCGAACTGGCAAGGGAACTCGGAGAGAAGTTCGTTCATGGGAAAATTGACCGTGTGGAGATGATTTATCATCATTTCAAAAGCGCGGGGTCACAAATACTGACGAGGAAGATTTTCCTGCCAATAGACATCACCGATGAACTTACACGCGACCACGAGCGTGACCTGAAGTCAACAGTCACGACAAAGGACGCGCAAGAGTACCTGAGAAAGCGAGATGCCGAAAGAGGCGAACAGAGAGGCACACTTGACGGAAAGCCGCTTAACAGTAACTTCATTGTCGAACCAGACATGCAGACTGTTCTTAGCGCACTCATCCCGAAAATGGCTCACTTGATGCTCTACACAGCATTGCTCGACAGCATAGCAAGTGAGCATGCCGCAAGAATGGTCGCAATGCAGACAGCTACCGACAATGCCGATGAACTGTTGCGCGGACTGAAGCTACAGTACAACAAGAGCAGGCAGCAGGCTATTACCAACGAGTTGCTTGACATCGTTGGAGGAAGTGTAAACAACTAATGGAATTTTAGTTTTAGCTTAATATCAGGATGGACAACCTGCATTAGTATAGTGCAAATGGTTGTCCATCTTTTTTTGTCCATTATTCCTTTTTGATAATACTATTTACCATATTTTGGTTAAAAAATGTATATAATTTGATGAAAAACATAGAATATGTTATTAAACATACAAAAAAGTTTGCAAGTTTGCGAATTTTGTTGTAACTTTGCACTCGTTATCCTGAATACAATCTTTTTACCTTAGAAGGCTAATACCTATTGAGGAAATGCCTCGCGCTGAGAAGCGCGGGGCATTTATTTTTTTATATGGTATGATGAAGATGTGAATGATAGAATATGTCAGCTTTTGAAGATGTGAATGATAGAATATGTCAGCTTTTGAGGTGATAAAAAAAGTGGACCGGCTCTCACGAGCCGACCCACGCTTCGTTTAACAATGTTCGGGCGAAATAATAGCGTTCGCCCATTTGTGAATTTACTATGATAATAATGTTGTTATTGTCATTTGATGATTTTCTCTACCGAGCCGTCGTTATACTTCTTGATGACAAAGCCACGTGAAGAGTTGCCAACCTGCTGTCCAATGGCATTCACTTGCTTTTCAACCTTGCGATTGGCATTTACTTGAATGTTGTTGACACCTGCTGTCGGGTCAATGGTGAGGTTGAAGGTGTAACTTTTACATGATGTGAACTCTTCGTTATATACGTTTACGGTGAGCGTCTTTTTATCTTCTTCGTAATAAGAGATTACAACAGTTTCTTCATAGTTCTTGCTTTCAAATTCTATATCGTCATCTTCAGGTACAGACGGTAGGGTAAGGGAGTAAGTGTCCTGGTCCTCAGAGAAACCGTCGATTTTCTGTTCGAAGATGTAAAGTGAAGACAACTCTGGCTTGTAGTCCAGGTTCATCTCGTCAATGAAGAGCACGTCAGGGTTGTCACTTGACTTGCTGCCGCCTCCCGGTTCCTTGCAGGTGTTGACTGTGACAAGTATTCTCAATGGATTGTCGGCGTTCTCGTTTCCTTCGTATGTCGCATAATCGAATGGGATGGTTACTTTTGTCCAACCTTCTGTAGCTGCGAGTTCTTTCTCTGCCACAGCAACTACATTGTCGTATGTGGTGCCTTCGGCAGCAGGTTCCTGATAGTAGCCATCGCTGAGGATGATGGCGCGTGCGAGTGCTGGTTTTGTGTTGTTATCACCATTCTTGAATTTGTACCAGAATGAGATTGAAGTTGGATGGCCGACCATGGAACTGAAGAATGGGTCGCCGTTGCCATCTTTCTTTGTTGATGTAGGGTCAATTATGACACAGTTGTCGGAACTGTTAGGGTCAGTGGAATCAACCTTCATTATTCCTGTTGTCAGAGTGCCGTTGGCTGATATACTACCTAATACCGCGCTGGATTTAATGCATACAGACTTGGTGCTTTTGGTTTCTGACGGGACATCTTCAGAAATGGTAATGGCATTTTTTGCAAACGAAACAAACGTACCGGTACCGCTTTTTATGCCGTGCCATCCGTTAGGTTCGTCGTAAGATTCAGCTTTGTGCCAATTTTCGAAATCGCTGCCGTAAATCTGTGTCTTACGGCTTGTTACAGCAGCAGTGACACCAACATCAGGTAAGTAAACGCGGATTAGGATGTCGCCGTTGATGATGAATCCTTCAAGAGTTGCAGAAATGGGTAAATCATCAAACTCACTGATACTAATATTCTGCTTTGAATAGAGACGTACCAATCCGTCTTCTTCGGTTGTGTCACCATCATCAACCACATCGATATCCTTGAAGTTAACTTCCGCAATTGATAACTCGCCGAAAGTGAAGTCTTTTAATGTGATATCGTACTTTTCCTTGTCGTTCTTTGTGCAGGAGATATCAATTGTCTTATATGGGCTTGGTTCACCATACACATTTACTGCCAAGCCGCAATGATAATCTTCTGCCATAGCGCTGAATGAGAGCATGACAGCTGAAATGAGAGTAAAGATTTTTTTCATGTTTAATCCTTTCTTTAAGTGTTGTTATTTCAATTTATAGGTAAGACCAATGGTCCCATAGATGGGGTAGAGGGTTTGCTCAATGGTCTTGAATGAGCTTTTGAAAGCTCCGTTAAGTCCCCATGAGAGGTCGATATAGACTCCGAGGCGCTGACCTATATGATAGTCAGCTCCAGCGAGTATTCCTACGTGCCAGTGTCGCATGTCGCCGCTGAAATCATAGGTAGGATTGTTGTCACCTTCTGGACCCATTTCCACTTTATTCCCCGTAGGGTCATCAACTCTGAGGTAGCCATCATATACGTGCCCCTTGAACGACTTGTCGGCAACATAAGAGACGTATGGGCCGCACTTTATGAGGAATCGTCCTGTGTGGAATGTAGCCATTACAGGCACCGTTATCATCCACTGGTTGCAGTCGGTGACGAGTCGTCCTGTGTACATGCCTTCGAGTTTTTCGCCTCCCTGAACCATCTCCATGTGATAGTTTTTCACGGTGGCGTCGATTTTCATTCCTTTGTTTTCGAGTCTTATGCCAGTCATCATTCCCCACTGTCCCCATAAGTCCTTCCACACGTCGAGTCCAATGGTGACGTTCGGTTGCAAGTCGTAGCTGTTAAGGCTTCTTATGGTCTCGGGCATACCGACAGGAGCTGTTCCTCCGATGTTGTAACCCATTCGGAACGAGTAGTTTAGACTGTCGGGTATGCTGATACCCCACGAAGCCATGGCTGTTGTCAGAGAAAGAGCCAGTGTGAATATCTTTTTCTTGTTCATGATGTAGTGTCGTTAATTATTGTTCTTCTTCACATTCAAGCTTCACACTGTCAATGTATAGCGTGCTGCCCGGTGCTCCTTCATAGTATGCTCCGTCAGTGCTTGAACAAAACACGATGGTCAGGCTATAGCCTTGGTTCTGAAGTTCGTCGAGGTCGATGTCTGTAGAGTACTTGAAAGTCATCTCGAATGGTGACCATGCGTCAGTTTCCGGAATGTTCTCCACCTCTGCCAACGCGACGATGTTAGAATTGGTCTTCGAGTCCTCTCCAAAGAGCATCACCTCGTTGCCTTGGGCGTCGTGGTTGCGATAGAACACGGCATAAATTGCTGCGCGGTCTTTTATTTCCGGGTGCTCCTCAATTTTGTGATTAACAAATTTCCAGAACACGTCTCCCGCTTTGTACTTATACATTCCTGTAACCTTTATTGGTTTCTTGGCAAATGGTCGTCCCATACGTGTAGTGTGAAGAGTATTGGTAAGTGCAAACTGCACATCAAACTCTCCTATGAAGAAGTTTCCGGCAGCAAGCGGTCGTCTTACTAACTGTCCCCACGCCCCGGTGCTGCATGTTGTTAGCTTTATGCATTTGCCGTTGTAGCCATTTACCGATGCCGAGGGATAATCTTCAGGTTTTGCGCTTTGTGTGCTTAATGCAAATCCTGCATTTGCTGATGCCCAGTATTCAAGTTCACTTCCGTCTGGCTGAGTCTCATACCATTTGTAATAGTTTGATTTCTTCGAGTCGTCATTCACCAACCTGGCATTTTCAAACTCAAAGATGATGGTAGAAGGCATGGTGACAACGGTTGGTTTGAAAGCAACTGTGTATTGTCGGCTCCACTGCTTGTCCTCAGAAGTGACAGTATAAACGACAGGGCCTTTCGAGAAGTCGTGGACTGACCCGTTGGCAGGCGAGATGGTCGCACCTTCGGTTATCTCGAATTGCGGTGCAAGAGCGGTGATGTCGGCGTTTCGGCGAACGGTGAATGTAATCTCGTTTTTGTCGTAAAGCACGTTGACAGCTGTGTCAGTGGCTTGGTAGAACATGTCCTGCATGTTGTCGGTATGCACCCAAGCCTTTGTTATGTCGCACTCGGCATTTGGTGCTTCATCTTTGAAGCATGAAGAGAGAGTGACAGCTGCAAGTGCCATCAATATGATAGAGTATCGTCTCATTAAAACACTTTTTTAATTATTTGGCTGCAAAGGTAGTCATTTTTATCCAATTATCAAACAGGTTTGTCGCAAAACTATGTTAAACAAATTGGTTTCGTGATAATCTTCACTCCTAACTTACCACCATGTGTTTCATTGGATGTCCTCCCCAATTGTTGGTTCCGACCACTCTGAATCCGAGTCTTGAGTATAGTGCTTCGGCACGTGGGTTGTTGTCATCGACGAGTAGTCCTGTTGCAGGCAGCCCCATCTGCCGTGCTTTGTCAATGCTTGCTTTGATGAGCAGCGATGCGATGCCCTTGCCTCTATGTGCAGGATCCACGGCGAGTGAGTCGAGGTATAGTTCTCCAGGCTCTGTTTCGTCGGGCATGTTGCTATGGTCTTTTCCCCATTCCTCTTTGGCAGCCTTAATGAAAGCCTTTCTTAGTTGGTGCAGTTTCCCTCCGTCGTAGCTTGTGCATACACCTATTATATTATTATAAGCATCAACTGCGCAGAGTGTGTTCCGGTAGCTGTATTGCGACTCGTCGCTTTCAACGAGTCTTATTAAGACGTTTCTGAAGTCGTTGATGTTGTGTTCTTCTCCACAGAAGTGAAGGCAGCATTCCTCTGTCATAGCCATGATGATGAGTTCTGCAACCCTTTTGGCGTCATTTGCTGTTGCCTGTCTGATTACTGTACTTTGCTTGTTCATGTCTTTTCTTTTTGGTTGTAAAGATAGTGCAATTATCTTGTTATACCAAGGCTTTTTGCTTGAAATTCATTAAAGATACTAAAATAATTTGCAAAAAATGCTATATAGGTAGCAGTTTTCTTGCTTTTTTGACAGAATTGTAGTAATTTTGTGTTCTGAATTGAAAAATAAGAATAGAATATTATGAATTACAGTAATTTCCAACTTGACTCAACTGCCCGCGACCATGAGCTGTCGCTGTCGGCAGCGTTTCCGGTTTTGATGAGAAAAGTGTATGTGTGGATGACCTTGGCTTTGGTTCTGACGGGAGCGACAGCCTATGGTGTTGCCACGAGTCCCGGCATATTGATGGCAATAGCCACTAACAAGGTTTTGTTTTTCGGACTCATCATTGCAGAGCTCGCGCTTGTGTTCGGAGTCAGCGGTGCGATTAACCGCCTGTCTCTAACCACAGCCACTCTGATGTTTGTTGCATACTCGGTAATTAATGGCGCTTTGCTGTCATTTGTTTTCCTTGCCTATACCGCATCGTCTATAGCAAGCGTGTTTTTCATCACAGCAGGCACGTTTGCGGTGATGGCTTTCATAGGCTACACGACAAAGAAAGACCTGACATCGATAGGCCGCATCCTTTTCATGGCACTGATAGGAATCATCATCGCCACTATTGTCAACATGTTCATAGGCAGCAATGGGTTGACGATGATTATCAGCTATGTGGGAGTACTCATATTTGTTGGTCTTACCGCTTATGACTCGCAGAAAATCAAGGAGATGCTGTCCATGTCGGGCGACACAGGCGAGGCAGGTCAGAAACTGGCTTTGCTCGGTGCGTTGACCCTTTATCTCGATTTCATCAATCTTTTCATCTATCTTCTCCGTATTTTCGGTCAGAGGAGAGATTGATATGTTTAAGTCTTGACGATTATGAACATGACCAAGGTCTCAGATGTCCTCAGGCGTTCGCGTTACCTGAAATACGTTCTCGTTGTTGCAGCAGGAGTTGCATTAGTAGGCTTTGTTGGAGAAAACAGCATATTGGGCCATATCAACAACAAGCAGAAAATAGCAGAGCTGCAGGAGGAGATAGACTATTATCAGGGTCAATACGAGCGTGACATGGACAAACTGAGACGGCTTGACACCGACCCGAAGGCGATTGTAGAGATTGCACGGGAGCATTATTTCATGAAGAACGAGGACGAGGACATCTTTGTTCTCAGCGACGACAGGCGTACAACAACAAACGATTACAATGAAACAGCTGAATAAGGTTGAAAATGTCATTTTCCTGCTTGGTGCAGTGATGATGGTGGCAGGAGCTGTTGCCAACGTGTTCCAAGTGGGGTGGGCCTCCTATGTGTTTGCCATGGGAGTTGCCGCCTATGTGCTTATGCAGTTCAAGCAGTCTTATGAGGGTACGAGTACCACTGTGATGCGCCTTAGGCAGCTGGTGATAGTGAGCGACGTGTTGTTTATTCTCACGTCATTGCTTATGTTTGCCAACAATGACAACCTGTTCGGTTTCGACGCGTTAACTTACGCCCAGTATATCCACAACAACTGGGTGGTGACACTTCTTGTAGGAGCCGTTCTTCAGTTATATACATACTGGAGATTAGGTGTTGAACTGCCGAAAGAGCAAAAAAAATCCTAAAAGAGTAATCATTTGTTTTAATAAGCATAAAAAAATTTCGGTACTTCGATTTTCCGTAGTACATTTGTCAGCAAAATTAAGGAATGAACATAATAATGAAAAAAATCACGTTTGTCATTGCCCTCATGGCAATACTCGTATCCTGCTCAAGTTCATACAATGTCCAGGGGGCATCCTCTGTGTCTTCTCTTGATGGCAGCAAGCTGTACTTGAAAGCCGTGAAGAACAATGAACTGAAGAACATTGATTCGTGTGATGTCGTTCATGGGCAGTTCCATTTCAACGGAACGCTTGACACGGTACGCATGGTAAACCTCTTCATGGACGACCAGAGCATCATGCCGATAGTCCTTGAGGAGGGTGAAATAACCATAAAGATTGACAATGCGAGTCAGAAGGTAGGAGGCACACCTCTTAACGACAAGCTGTATGACTTTATTGACAAGCACAATCGTCTGGACAACCAGATGAATGAGTTGGCTCACAAGCAGAGCCAGATGATGCTTGACGGAATTGACGAGAGCATCATTAACGAGAAGCTCAGTATTGAGGCTGCAAAAATTGCCAAGGAGGAGGACAAGCTCGTCACTTCCTTCATTATCGAGAACTTCGACAACGTTCTTGGTCCCGGTGTGTTCATGATGATTACGAGCGGATTCCCTTATCCTATCCTCACTCCCCAGATTGAGGACATTATGAGCAAGGCTACCGACAAGTTCAAGAGCGACCCGTATGTCAGCGACTACTATAAAACGGCAACCGAAAATGAAGCAAGGATGCAAGGCCTTGAGCCTGACGGCACTCCGACAGAGACCAAGCCTGACGTCAGCGACACTCCAGCAGTTTCCACTCCATTCGTCCAGAAGGAAGTGGCTGATTCGGTGAAGTAACTATTTATTATTCGAAGAATGATAACGGTATTGAAAAACGCCATTGTCGTCAGTGACGGAACAATGAAAAACATTGATGTAGTCATCGAGGACGACCATATTGTGGAGAGTGAAAAGTTATCGAAGATATTGGAACAGCCCCATGCATCTGAAACCGTAGAGGTGAAGGATGTGAAGGGCTGTTTTATTTTGCCTGGTGTCATTGACGACCATGTTCACTTTCGCCAGCCGGGACTCACTCAGAAAGCCGACATCTCTTCAGAGTCGAGAGCAGCAGCTGCAGGAGGTGTGACCACTTATTTTGACATGCCCAATACAGTGCCTCAAACCACGACACCGGAGGCTCTTGAAGAAAAGTTTGCCATAGCGGCAAGTGACAGTGTGGTAAACTATTCTTTTTTCTATGGTGCCACCAATGATAACATTAACACTTTCGACACCCTTGATGTCCATCGGATACCGGGAATAAAACTCTTCATGGGTTCTTCGACGGGCAACATGCTTGTCGATAAGAGACAAGCCTTGGACAGGATTTTTTCGATGTCGAGGCTGCCGATAATGACCCATTGTGAGGACACTGCCATCATCAACCGAAACATGGCGGAGGCAAAACGTCTTTATGGTGATGACCCCGACGTGACACACCATCCTGAAATAAGAAGCAGGGAGGCATGTCTGGAATGTACACGACTTGCGGTGGAGTTGGCAAAGGAGCATAACGCGAAACTGCATGTGGCGCACATCTCGACGAAGGAAGAACTGGAGTTGTTCAGTCCTGCAGATGCCGACATTACCGCGGAAGCCGTTATCGGCCACTTGGTATTCTCTGACGAAGACTATCAACGCCTTGGCACGCGAATAAAGGTTAACCCTTCGATAAAAGGAGTTGCCGACCGTGAAGCCATACGCCATGCCCTTTCCGATGGGCGTATAAGCGTCGTTGGCACTGACCATGCTCCCCATCTTCCCTGCGACAAGAAGGGTGGAGCGGCAAAAGCCGCTTCAGGCATGCCTTCCATTCAGTATTCGCTTCTTTCTATGCTCGAGCTCGTTGACGAGGGCGTGTTGACCATGGAGCGGCTTGTGGAACTGATGTGCCATAATCCTGCCAGAATATTTGGGGTCAGCAAGCGTGGCTACATAAGAGATGGCTATAAGGCTGACCTCGTCATCGTTCGTCCTGTTGAACCATGGACTGTCACTAATGAAGGAGTGATGAGCAAGTGTGGATGGACCCCATTCGAGGGACATCGTTTCAGATGGCGCGTGGAATGCACTGTATGCAACGGGAAAACGGTTTATGCCGACGGAAGGATTGTTGACACCACTGCGGCAGAAGAGGTTAGATTCAGGGAATAGGAATGAAACGACACAAGCTGACATACCGCCCAAGCGACGTGGCACCTTATATCAACTGGCCTTATTTCTATCATGCTTGGCAGGTGAAGGACAAAGACGAACAGGAGCTGCTGAGAGTCCAGGCAGAAGAACGCATCAGGCTGATTGACAACAGTTATTCCACTTACGCCTTGTTCGCTATTGGCGATGCCAACGGCGATGGCGACGATATCCTTTTCGAAGGTCACCGTTTGCCGATGCTCAGGCAGCAGAAAGCTGTTGCCGATGGCAAGCCCAACCTTTGCCTTGCCGATTTCCTGCGTCCTGTAGAACAAGGTGTAGCCGACACGATGGGCCTTTTTGCCACCACTGTTGACATAGGGCTTGAAACCGACTTCTCCCACGACGACTACGAGCGTATGATGATGCAGCTGATAGCCGACCGCCTTGCCGAGGCGACAGCTGAGAAAGTGCATGAGGAAGTGAGGAAACACTATTGGGGATATGCCAAGGATGAGAACCTCACCATGCAGGAGATTCATGCCGAGAAGTTTCAGGGGATACGACCTGCCATAGGCTATCCTTCGCTGCCCGATACGAGTCTTAACTTCCTGCTCGACAACATCTTGCATTTCTCCGACATCGGCATCAGGCTCACCGAGAGTGGTGCTATGAAGCCTCACGGCAGCGTCAGCGGCCTTATGATGGCCCATCCCAAGGCTTGTTATTTCTCCATTGGAAGTATCGGCAGTGACCAGTTTGAGGATTATGCCAGAAGGCGTGGCATACCCAAAGAACTGATGTGCAAGTTCGTTGTTGTTCAGCGATGATGCTAATAGATACCTCAAATAATTATAGTTAGAAATGATTACTCAGATATTCATACCGATATTACTTGCTATCTTACTGCCCGACTTATATCTCTACCTTCGTTTCATTCGCAGGGTAGCCGACAAGTCCAGGAAGCGGCGAAGGGCGTTAGTGTTGTTGTTGCCCTCGGCAGTGATAGTCGTGGCGACTGTCAGCCTGGTTGCCTCACGTGAGTTTGCGCCACGCGACTTCAGCCTCATGAATGTATATCTTCTTTTGTTGTCGCTATTGGTCGTGCCGAAGTGTGTCTTTGTCTTGTGCTCGTCGTTAGGTCACCTCTGTTCACGTCTTGTCCGCCTTTCATTCGGTGACAAGGGAAGGCCTAGGCGGAACTATGGCAATATTCTTGGGCTTCTGTTGGTCGCAACGATATGGTATGTCGTTATTTATGGTTCAACGGCAGGCTTTCATCAGGTGAAGGTACGACATGTTGAATATGCTTCTCCCGACTTGCCTGAGTCTTTCGATGGTTATAGGCTTGTTCATTTTTCTGATGTCCATGCAGGAACTTATGGTACAGGACGACAGTGGCTTCTTCAAGAGTTTGTTGACTCGATAAACAGTCAGGATGCCGATGCAATAATGTTCACAGGCGACTTGCAGAATCGTGTTCCCGACGAGATACTGCCCCACATGTCGATATTGGGTTCGTTGAAAAGCCGCGATGGTGTCTATTCCGTGTTAGGAAACCACGACTACGCCAACTATATCGTTGCCGACGCTGCCACCAAGCGTTCAAACGAGCTCAAGACCGCCGCCCTTGAACGACAGATGGGATGGCATCTTCTTGTCAACGAGAATGTCCCGATAAGGCGAGGCAGTGACTCCATCGTCGTTGCAGGAATGGCAAACGATGGCGATGGCATTCATTTTCCGCAGCTTGGCGACCTTCGTTCGACGTTGCGTGGAGTGGGGGAGGGAGCGTTTGTCGTGATGCTTCAACACGACCCATCGTCATGGCGGCGAAAGATTCTGCCAGGCTCACGAGTGCAGCTTACATTGAGCGGCCACACTCACGCCATGCAGTTCGGGCTCTTCGGATGGTCACCCGCGTCATGGGTTTACACGGAGTGGGGCGGGCTGTTCCTTGAAGGCTTCCGCGCCATTAACGTATCGACAGGCATGGGCGGTTTCATCCCCTTCCGTTTCGGAATGCCTGGCGAGATAGTGGTTGTGACGTTAAGAAGGAAGTAATTGAAAATAACGATTGACACTAAAATAAAAAAAACAGTATGAAATACGTTTATTATATTTATCAGTTGTTCGTGGCATTCCCGATAGTTATTCTTGCCACGATACTTACAGCATTTTTCACCGGGTTGGGCTGCTCAATAGGCAATGGTCATTTTTGGGGCTATTATCCCGGTCATTGCTGGGGGTGGGTGATAGTCCGCGCCTTTCTATTGCCTGTAAGGGTTGAGGGTCGTGAGAATCTTGAAAAGGGACATTCCTACGTGTTCATAGCCAACCACCAGGGCGCTTTTGACATTTTCCTCATTTATGGTTTCCTTTGCCGCAACTTCAAGTGGATGATGAAGTGGCAGCTGAAGAAGATACCGTTTGTGGGTTACGCGTGCAAGAAGTCGCACCAGATATTTGTTGACAAGCGCGGCCCGAGCAAGGTGAAGAAGACTTATGACGACGCGCGCAAGACCTTGTCAAGCGGCATGAGTGTAGTGGTGTTCCCTGAAGGCTCGCGCTCCTTTACAGGCCACATGGGCGTGTTCAAGAAAGGAGCTTTCGTCCTTGCCGACGAGTTGCAGTTGCCTGTTGTCCCCCTGACCATCAATGGTTCTTTCGACATCATGCCCCGCACCCGCGACTGGCGTTTCGCCAATTGGCATCCACTCACCCTTACCATCCATCAGCCCATCTATCCTGTTGACAAGGGTCCCCGCAACGTTCAGGCGACCATGCACCAGAGCTACGACTCGGTGATGAGTTCCATCGAGCCTCAATACCAAGGCTTCGTTGAGAATCCCGACCAGTGATTCTCTTTTTACTCCTTCAGCAGGTTTTCGAGGAAGTTGTTGAGGTCTTCGTCCAGTCCTGCCATGAGCTCTGGGTCTATGATGACAGTGTCGTCGTCAACGACGTAGAGTTCAGCCACGTTTTCCTTTTCGTCATCCTCGAGAACGAAGGAGTAAGGCTTTAGTATTGACATTTTCTCGACATTCGTTTTTTTCTTGTCTATACATTTCCTAATGACTCCTGTGATGTCCTCATAGAACGACTCGTCCTGGTTTCCAATCCATTGCTCGATGACAGTTCTTGTTATTTCCTTGTCATCGTCGTCGAAAGCCACTAACTCTCCTGTCTCCTGATTGGCTCTCAGGTGAATGTCGGTTAGTATTGAAGCCTCGACGTTAGCGGGGAACTTGTCGATAACCTTACTGATTGTTCTTTCTACTTGTTGTAGCGTCTGTTCTGATACTTTCATTGCCTTGGTGTTTTATTGTGTTGCAAAAGTAGTAAAAAAATATGTTATTGCAAACGATTACGAATGTTTTTTGCAAAAAAGGGCGTATTTTGTTGGTCAGTTCAAAAGATTGTAGTATTTTTGCAAGGCAAAACGTACTTTTTGGGGTTATTTTTCCCCTTTCAAGACAGATGAGAGAAACAATTAGACATAGAGGCGTTATTGAAGAAGTGGCTGGCAGGACAGTGAAAGTGCGCATAATGCAGAATTCCGCCTGCAGCTCCTGTAAGATAGCATCCCATTGCAACGCCTCCGAGACGAAAGTGAAAATCATTGAAGCGACAGTAGGCAGTGGCTCCAATTACAGTTTGGGTGAGGAGGTTGTCGTTTCCACCACTCTTCATGTCGTGGGACGCGCAATGACAGTAGGCTTCATACTTCCTTTTGTTGTCATGGTTGCATCACTTCTGTTGGCTTTTCTTGTCACGTCCGATGAGATAACGTCAGCATTCATGTCAGTATTGTCGCTCGTGCCCTATTACCTTATTATATATATGTTGAGGGGAAGGTTGTCACGTGGTGTGGTATTTCATGTTGAGAATAAAAATTAATTATAAAACATATCAGAAAAAATGGATTTTGTATTTATCGCAGTCATTGTACTTGGGGCAATAGGACTAATAGCTGCAGCAGTGCTATATGTCTGTTCCAAAAAGTTTGCTGTGAAGGAAGACCCGCGTCTCGCGGAAGTGGCGGCACTGTTGCCGCAGGCTAATTGCGGCGGTTGCGGATTCCCTGGCTGTTCGGGATTGGCTGACGCGCTTGTCAAGGGTGCCGATGCAGGTAGTCTCGAAGGATTGTCATGTCCCGTGGGTGGTCATGAAGTGATGGAAAAGGTTGCCGACCTGCTTGGTATGGCTGTTGCCAACACCGAGCCGAAGGTGGCGGTGGTCAGATGCAACGGAACGTGTGAGAATCGTCCGCAGGTGTCGGAGTATTCCGGTTTGCGCACCTGTGCCGCGATGCATGCCTGTGGCGCTGGCGAGTCAGCCTGTGGCTTCGGCTGCCTTGGCTGTGGCGACTGTTTGTCAGTGTGCTCTCTTGACGCAATCCACATCAACCCCGTGACAGGCATTGCCGAGGTTGACGAGGAGAAGTGTGGCGGTTGTGGAGCTTGTTCGAGGGTTTGTCCGCGCCATGTCATCGAGATTCGCAAGAAAGGTCCCAAGGGTCGTCGTGTCTTCGTCAGCTGCGTGAACCACGACAAGGGTCCTGCCGCAAAGTCAGCCTGCAGTGTGGCTTGCATCGGTTGCGGCAAGTGTGAGAAGGAGTGTCCTTTCGGCGCTATCACTCTTACTGACAATCTCGCTTACATCGACCCCGAGAAGTGCCGCGTTTGCCGCAAGTGCGAGAAGGTGTGCCCTCAGCATTCCATCGTGGCAGTCAATTTCCCTGCCCCGCGCGTGTCGCAGCAAGTCAACGCTCCGAAGGCTGAAGGGGTGAAGTCGGCTGACAATCCGGAAGAGAAAGTCTCTGCATCGGTGAAACCGGACAGATTCAGTGAAATAAACATCAATTGACATTACAGATAATATGAAGATAAGAACATTTAGAATAGGCGGAATACACCCTGAAGAGAACAAGCTGTCGGCAGAGGTTGCCACAGTCGTGGCTCCGCTGCCAAAGCAGGCAATATTTCCATTGTCGCAGCACATCGGTGCTCCTGCAAAGCCTGTGGTGAAAAGAGGTGATGTGGTGAAGGTCGGCACTCTCCTTGCAGAAGCCGGGGGATTCGTCTCTGCACCCATTTACTCGTCAGTGTCGGGAAAGGTGGCAAAGGTTGACGCGGCTTTCGACGCCACAGGCTATCGCAAGCCCGTTATCATTGTCAATGTCGAGGGCGACGAGTGGGAAGAGTCCATCGACCGCAGCGAGAATCTCGAACGCTTGTCCGACCATCCCGAGCTCACGCCGGAGGAAATCGTCAACCGCATCAAGGTGGCAGGTGTGACAGGTATGGGCGGCGCGGGCTTCCCGACGTTCATCAAGCTGTGCCCTCCTCCTGGTGCAACGGCGGAGTGTGTGATTATCAATGCCGTTGAGTGCGAGCCATACATCACTTCCGACTATCGCCTTATGATGGAACATGCCGACGAGATACTTGTCGGCCTTGAACTGCTGATGAAGGCGGCAAAGGTGGATAAGGGTTACATAGGCATTGAGACCAACAAGCCTGAGGCTATCAAGCTGCTTGCGGAGAAGACCAGTGGCGACCCCCGCATTGAAGTGGTGCCATTGAAGCAACGCTATCCTCAGGGAGGCGAGAAGCAGCTTGTCGATGCAGTCATTCGTCGCCAGGTGCCTGCTCCTCCCGCCATCCCTGTCAATGTTGGCGCCATTGTCCAGAATGTCGGCACAGCCTTTGCAGTCTATCAGGCAGTGATGAAGAACAAGCCGCTGTTTGAGCGTTACACCACCGTTACGGGCAAGAATCTCTCTCGTCCCGGCAACTTCCTTGTACGCATGGGCACCCCGATGCGCGACCTTATCGACTTCTGTGGCGGAATGCCCGATGGCGACAGCAAGCTGCTTGCGGGAGGCCCGATGATGGGCAAGGCTCTGACCACTGACGAGGTTCCGGTATGCAAGGGCACCAACAGCATCACCATCATCAGTGGCGACGAGGCTCGCCGCAAGCCTGTTGACCCCTGCATCCGTTGTGGCAAGTGCGTCAATGTGTGCCCTATGGGCCTTGAGCCTTATCTCCTTGCCACTTGTTCCGCGAAGAAGATGTGGGAAAAGGTGGAGTCGGAGGACATCACCTCGTGCATAGAGTGCGGTTCGTGTCAGTTCACCTGTCCTTCCCATCGTCCTATTCTCGACAACATCCGTTTCGGCAAGCAGACGGTGATGGGCATCATCCGTGCGCGAGCAGCGAAAAAATAGTTTCATTATCCTGTAAATTCTTTTTTATTCATGAAAAAATTAATAGTATCGTTGTCGCCTCATGTCCACGGGACTGACTCGGTGGAGCGGAACATGTATGGAGTGGTCATCGCCCTGCTGCCCGCCCTTCTCGTGTCGTTCCTCTATTTTGGACTCGGTTCGGCAATAGTATGTGCCACGAGCGTGGCAGCCTGCGTGGTTTTCGAGTGGGCAATCAACAAGTTTTTACTGAAGAACGACCGTGTGACCGTTTGTGACGGTTCGGCGGTGGTGACAGGTCTGTTGCTTGGCTTCAACCTTCCTTCCAACCTCCCTGTATGGATTATCGTCATTGGAGCCCTCGTGGCAGTCGGCATAGGCAAGATGACGTTTGGCGGACTGGGCTGCAACCTGTTCAACCCGGCACTTGTGGGCCGTTGTTTCCTCTTGGTCAGCTTCCCTGCCCAGATGACCTCTTGGCCTCAGGCAGGCCAGCTCACTTCCTATCTCGACGCAGAGACGGGAGCCACACCTCTCTCGGTGATGAAATGGGCCATCAAGAGCGGCGACGCCAGTGTGCTCGAGCAGTTGCCGGGCAGTTTCAGCATGCTCATCGGCCTGCCTGACACATGCCAGACGGGAGCGGGCTCTCTTGGCGAGGTCTGCGCGTTGGCACTTCTGCTTGGTCTCGCTTTCATGCTTTGGCGCAAGATTATCACTTGGCACACTCCGGTGAGCATCATCCTCACGGTGTTCGTCCTCAGCGGCCTGCTTCATCTTGCCAGCCCTGTCTATGCCGACCCGTTCTCGGTGATATTCAGCGGTGGCCTTATGCTTGGTGCCATCTTCATGGCAACCGACTATGTCACCTCGCCGATGTGTTCGCGCGGCCAGCTCGTCTATGGCGTTGGCATCGGCTTGCTGACAGTGGTCATCCGCAACTGGGGAGCTTATCCTGAGGGAATGTCGTTCGCCATATTGATAATGAACGCGTTCACCCCTCTGATTAACACATATATTAAACCAAAACGTTTCGGGGAGGTAGTAAAGAAATGAAAAAACTTGAATCTACATTGACAAACATGGTGGTGGTGCTCGTAGCGGTGGCAGTCATCACCGGTGCGCTCCTCGCCTGGGTCAACCATGTGACCGAGGCTCCCATCAAGGCACAGGACGAGATAGCGTTGGCTAACGGCATCAAGGAGGTGATGTGTACCGACGACCTTCAGGTGACCGCCGACGACGAGGTCAAGCAGGAGTTTGAAGGCAAGGAGCTGACGTTCATCGTCCACAAGACTGCCGACAAGAGCGGCAAGTTCCTCGGTGCAGCAGTGGAAAGCACCACGCTGGGCTTTGGTGGCGACCTGAAGGTGCTCGTCGGTTTCGACGCCGAGGGCAAGGTGCTCGGCTACACCATCCTGCAGGCTGCCGAGACCCCAGGACTGGGAGCCAAGGCCGACAAGTGGTTTCAGAAGGACGGAAAGGGCTCTATCGTAGGCAGGCAGATTGCCGATAAGCCTCTTGCTGTCAACAAGGACGGTGGCGACATCGATGCCATCACCGCTTCCACGATCACTTCGCGTGCTTTCCTCAAGGCAGTCAACCAGGCTTATCTCGTATATGCCGGACAGGACAAGGGTCAGGACACCGACGCTCACAGCGGTGCCACCGCCCGGAAGTCCTCGAAGTAATAATCTTTCAGTCTTTTAATATTTTAATATTACAATATTATGTTAAAGATACTCACCAATGGCATCATCAAGGAGAACCCGACCTTCGTCCTTCTTCTTGGAATGTGTCCTACGCTTGCCACGACGACCTCTGCCATGAATGGCTTGTCGATGGGACTCGCCACGATGTTTGTGCTCATCTGCTCCAACATCGTCATTTCGCTCATCAAGACCCTCACGCCCGACAAGGTGCGCATCCCTGTGTTCGTGGTTGTCATAGCCTCGTTCGTTACCATCCTTCAGATGTGTCTTAAGGCCTACCTTCCCGACATCAACAAGTCGCTCGGCTTGTTCATACCCCTCATCGTGGTCAACTGCATCATTCTCGGCCGTGCCGAAGCGTTCGCCTGCAAGAACGGTCCTTTGGCAAGCCTCTTCGACGGAGTGGGCATCGGCCTGGGCTTCACCCTCGGTCTCACCCTGCTTGGCACGGTGCGTGAGGTGTTGGGTGCAGGTTCAGTCTTCGGCCTCACGTTGCTGCCCGAGACGTGCAACGTGCTTCTGTTCATCCTCCCTCCTGGAGCGTTCATCTCCCTGGGCTATCTCATCGCAATCATCAACAAACTAAAGAAGGCGTAAAGTTATGGAATATATCTTGATTTTCATCTCGGCGATATTCGTCAACAACATCGTTCTTTCGCAGTTCCTCGGCATCTGTCCGTTCCTTGGAGTGTCGAAGAAGGTCAACACCGCCCTTGGCATGAGCGCAGCCGTGGCGTTCGTCATGACCCTCGCCACCATCGTGACCTTCATCATCCAGAAGACAGTGCTTGACGCGTTCGGACTGCAGTATCTTCAGACCATCGCGTTCATCCTGGTCATCGCGGCCCTTGTGCAGATGGTGGAGATAGTAATGAAAAAAGTGTCGCCCGCATTGTATCAGGCACTCGGCATCTTCCTCCCGCTCATCACCACCAACTGTGCTGTGCTCGGAGTGGCCATCCTCGTCATCCAGAAGGACTACACCCTTCTCGAGAGTGTTGCCTACGCCTTCTCCACAGCCATCGGCTTCGGAGTGGCGCTGACCGTGTTTGCCGGCTTGCGCGAGCAGCTGGAGCTGACCAACGTGCCGAAAGGCATGCAGGGCGTTGCGATAACGATGGTCACCGCAGGACTGCTCAGCCTTGCCTTCATGGGCTTCTCAGGAGTCGATGGTGGTCTGAAAATAGTATTTGGATTGGAATAAACAGCCTTTTTTCCCTCAATACTTACAAAAAAAGCGGCGTTTAACTGATTTTAAGCGTCGCTTTTTCTTTTTTTCCAAAAAAATTACTTACCTTTGTGGCGCTATTCATTAATTAAAAACGTATCAAGAGGTATGAAACAGACAATACTCGTTACAGGAGGAACAGGCTTCATCGGTTCTCACACCACCGTGGAACTGATCAACGCCGGATACAAGGTAGTCATCGTCGACAATCTATCCAATTCAAAGGCAGATGTCGTTGACGGAATAGAAAAGATAACAGGTGTACGCCCCGCATTCGAGGAGGTCGATTGCTGCGACCTGGAAGGAATGGAAAAGGTGTTCGCAAAATATCCCGACATCGAGGGAATCATCCATTTTGCGGCAAGCAAGGCAGTGGGGGAAAGCGTGGAGAAGCCGTTGCTCTACTATCGCAACAACTTCACGAGCCTTATCAACCTGCTCGACCTCATGCCGAAATACGACGTGAAGGGCATCATCTTCTCTTCCAGCTGCACCGTCTATGGACAGCCTGACCCTGAAAACCTGCCAGTGACGGAAGACGCGCCCATCAAGCCAGCGGAAAGCCCTTACGGCAACACCAAGCAGGTCAACGAGGAAATCATACGCGACGACATAGCCAGCGGCGCCCCCATCAAGGCCATCCTGCTCCGCTATTTCAACCCCATCGGCTCCCATCCGACAGCCATCATCGGCGAGATGCCCAACGGCGTGCCAATGAACCTCATACCCTACGTCACCCAGACAGCAATGGGCATACGCGAGCAACTCAAGATATTCGGCAACGACTACGACACTCCCGACGGAACATGCATCCGCGACTACATCTACGTCGTTGACCTCGCAAAGGCTCACGTGAAGGCAATGGAGAGAGTGCTCGACACCGACAGCGACAAGCTCGAAGTGTTCAACATCGGAACAGGAAAGGGCGTCAGCACAAAGGAAATCGTCGATGCCTTCGAAAAAGCAACAGGAGTGAAGCTCAACTGGGCTTACGCACCACGACGCGCAGGCGACATTGAGAAGGTGTGGGCTAATCCCGACAAGGCAAACAACGTGCTCGGATGGAAAGCCGAGACAAGTCTTGAGGACACGCTCAAGTCTGCATGGAACTGGCAGAAGAAACTGCGTGAGGAAGGAATTCAATAGTAGAGTAAATAATATTTTTTCTGGGTTTTCCAGATTTATTTTGTGTTTGTGTTGTTGTTATCCCCCGATGTGAATCGGGGGATAATTTTTCTCTACAGATTTTGTCCGAGGATATGAGGATGGCAAGTGGGTATGCCTCCCAAGAAGAAACCCCGCCGCCCCTGATACAGGCCGGGCGACAGAGATACAACGAGAGAGGGTGCTCCGGATTGATTTTCGGAGCACCCTCTCTCGTTGCTTGTCGTTTATAATAAACCTACGGCGAATCAGCCATTTACTTGACGACCTTGTCGTTGTTGGGATGGTTATACCAGTCGCGGGCCTCGCTGTTGTTCAGGTTTTTGGCCCATTCGCCCACGAGCGGATAGGCGGCCTCGATGCTGGTGTTCTCGGTTGGCCACTTCCAGTCGCCCTGCACACAGAGTGCCTCAGGCGCCTGTCCGGGTTCGGTGCTGATGGCCACCTTCTTGCCTTTGGCCACGATATAGAAGCGGTGGGCATCCTCGGGCATCACGAAGCCATTGGGCCAGTCCACCTCGGCCACGAGCTTGGCCTCCTTGGTGATTTCTCCATTGG
>JALFCG010000072.1 GCA_022771265.1 Prevotella sp. | reverse complement strand
CCCCTATCTTAGGGGGAGAGCCAAATTACTGTCATGCAGTGGAGGTGCTCTGATAATACCATATTGTAATGCTATTCTAAAGGGTGGGAAAGTTCAATTTTTTTATATTTCTCAGAACGTCAGACGGAACATGGTGGTTGTCGCGTCCGACGTTATCAGTTCGATGCCTCCGCCGCTCTGTTTCATAATCTGCCTTGAGACACTCAGTCCGATGCCGCTGCCAGTGGGCTTGGTGGTGAAGAAAGGCACGAAAATCTGTGATGCCTCGTCGGGCGGAATGGGTTTGCCGTTGTTGCCGATGTCGATGAGGATGGAGTCGTCGGGAGTGGTGTAGGCGCAAAGGGTGATGGCGGTAGCGCCTGCCTCCACGGCATTTTTCAGCATGTTGGTGACGACGTGGGCGACGAGGCTTTCGTCGGCATAGAGAAGCAGGGCGTCGTCGGCAGTGGAAATGTAGAAGGAGACATCCTTCGAGTATTCCGAACATATTGCCGCCATACGCTCAAGGAACGGCTTGACGTAGAAGAGCTTAGGCTGCGGCTGGGGCATGAGGGTCATGCGGCGGTAGCTGTCGATGAAGTTAAGCAGCTGCTTGCCTGTGGAGTTGATGACCGCGAGCCCCTCTTTTACCTCTTCGTCGCCGGCCTTGTGGCTCAGCGTCTCGCTGAGCGACGTTATCGGTGCCACGTTGTTCATAATCTCATGTGTGAGCACGCGTATGAGTTTTGTCCACGACTCAAGCTCTCGCGACGACAGTTCGCTGCGGATGTCGCTGAAGGCGATGATGCGCACTTTCTTGCCGTTGAGCAGCGCGGTGGTGTCGCGTCGTGAGAAGTTGTCGGAGGCGAGTTGCTTCTTCACCTGGCTCTCAAACGACAGCACTTCCACCCCGAGCAGCCTTAGTGCGGCCTCGTTGTGCTGCATGACGCTTCCCCTCTCGTCAACGACCATGATGCCTGTTGACACGGCGTTGATGATCTGCTCGTAATAGCGTTCCCGCTCTGCCAGGTCGTGGCGTGCCTTCTCGATGATGCGTCGTATGCGGTTGAGCGACTCGTTGACGAGTCGTTCCTTCCCGTCTTCCGGGAAGTTGAACGAGAAGTCGAGATTGTCGATGGCGTTGAACAAGAACGTCACCTTGCCTATCGTTTTGCGATAGCGCCGGTAGAGCAACCAGTAGCCGACGGAAGCCAAGGCTGCGGTGGCGATGACGGCAAGGAGAACGTTAGAGTCCATATTTCTTTATTTTGTTGTAGAGAGTCTGGCGGGAGATGTCCAAGCGCTGGGCGACGAGGGAGAGGTTGCCCTCGCAGTCGTGGATGGCGCGGGCAATGACGTCGCGTTCCATGGAGGCGAGGGACGACGAGGGAGTGGGTGAGGGAGAAGAGGAGGAGCGAGGAATGCTTATCTCCCCGATTATCACAGCCCTTTCCATCGTGTGCTCCAGCTCGCGGATGTTGCCTGGCCACTGGTAGTCGAGCAGCTGTCGGCGGACCTTGTCGTCGATTTCTATCGGGGTTTTGTTGTAGAAGGTTGAAAATTTTCTTATAAACTGTTCCGCGAGAGGGATGATTTCCTCTTTGCGTTCCCGCAGCGGGGGAAGGTGAAGGCAGATGGTGTTCATGCGATAGAGCAGGTCTTCGCGGAACGTTCCCTCCTTGACCATTTCCTGAAGGTTGCGGTTGGTGGCGGAGATGAGGCGTATGTCGATGGGCGTTTCCTTTGTGCCGCCGATGCGAGTGACAGTGCGTCGTTGCAGGGCTGAGAGCAGCTTTGCCTGAAGGGGGTAGGAGAGGTTGCCGATTTCGTCCATGAAGAGCGTGCTGCCAGCAGCCAGCTCCATCTTTCCAGGTTTGTCGGTCTTGGCGTCGGTGAACGCCCCCTTCACATGTCCGAACAGCTCGCTTTCAAAGAGAGTCTCGGTGATGGCTCCCATATCGACGGTGACCATCTGCTTGGCGTGTCGTTTTGACAGTCGGTGAATCTCCCTTGCCAGCACCTCTTTTCCTGTGCCGTTCTCGCCTGTGATGAGAATGTTAGCGTCAGTAGGAGCTACTTTGCTCACCATTTCCATCAGTTCCCCGCTTCCTTTTGACGTGGGGAATAGCTGCGTCGCGTTGTCGTGATGTGCCGCACCTCCGTCGCGTGGCACGACAGCCCTAAGTTTTTCTATCAGCACTTCGTTTTCAAACGGTTTCACGATAAAGTCGGCTGCCCCGTCTTTTATACCCCTTACGGCAAGGTCGATGTCGGCATAGGCGGTGAAGAGCACTACAGCCACGTCAGGCTCCTGTCGCTTTATCTCCTTCAGCCAGAAGAGTCCCTCGTTGCCGTTGTTGATGCCTCGTCCGAAGTTCATGTCGAGAAGCACCACGTCGGGTCTTTTCCTCCGCATGAGCGTAGGAATGGCGTTGGGGTTGGTTGATGTCTGAACGTCCTCAAACACATTTTTCAGTAACATCCTTAGCGACACGAGCATTGCCTCGTTGTCGTCGATGATAAGTATGTTGCCTTTTTTCTTCATTGTCTTGAAATTGCCGAATGATGCCAAAACTTTTGCAAAAGTACAAAAAAAAACGATAAGGCAGACAAGAATGCGTCCGACAATCTTGGTTGCCTTATTGTTTTTTAACAAATAGGTTCTTCCCCTATCTTCTTAATTTTTAATACTTAATCCATATCACTCCGCCTTGATGCTCTCCACAGGATTGGAGGAAGCTGCTTTCAGCGTGCGGCTGACGATGGAGAGGAGGGCGATGGCGAGGGTGAAGAAGGCTGCTGCGGCCAGTACCCACCAAGGCATCGGAATCTGATAGACGAAGTCGCTGAGATAGTGACGCATTGCCTTGACACTCAAGGGGATGGAGATGACGATTGACACTGCCGACATCATTAGGAAGCGACGCGAGAGAGTCCATGAGGCACTCGCCACCGTGGCTCCCATCACCTTGCGCAAGGCTATCTGCTTGCGCTGCTGCTCACCATAATATACCGACATGGCAAACATGCCGAGGGCGGATATGAGTATTGAGACGAGCATGAAGGCAAGGACGAGCGTCATCGTGTTGCGTTGTGACTTCAGTGAGTCGCTGAGTATGTTGTCTATATAGTCACATGGCATGTCAAGAGGAAGGCCTGTGAACTCCTTTGTCACCTCTGTTAAAACTTTCTTTACAGATGCAAGAGCCTTGTCCTTGTCGCCTTGCGTCTTTATCAGCATGCTGTGGTAATAGTAGTCTCGCGGGATGACCATTACGGCGTTGTAGGTTAATTCCCTTTTTTGTGGCAGGGCGTTGCCAGTGCGAAAGTCGGCAATCACTCCACAACACTCATATTCAGGTTTCGAGTCGGTGACACCAAAATAGGGCTTCTTCGCCGACACACCCCAAAAGCGTTTTCCGCTCTCCGTGACCCATATTTTCCCTTCTGTGGGTTCGCAATATCTCTCTAAGACCTTGATACCGAGGAGGTTCATCGCAGTGGAGTCAAGTCGGCATATCCTCACCCACGACGTGGTTTCGCCTTGCTCGTTATGAACGCCGTTTGCGCCAGTGCTTGTAGGTAAACTACCGCAGGGAATGGCTTCCGCCACCTCTGGCAGTGCTTTCAGTTTATCTGCCAAAAACTGTTGGCGGTCAAGCCCCAAGCCTATTGCTTTGGTCATAGCCTCGATGATGCCATCCTTGTTGTAGCCATAGGGCAGGGTGTAAAGATGGTGCATCTGAAGGGTCATCGTCAGTCCTACGGCGATGAGCGTAGTGCTGACAACGCCCTGTGCCGTGATGAACATCTTGCTGAACCACATTTTGTTCTTTATCGTCAAACTGCCCTTCACCACGTCGATGGGGTTATAGCGTGAGACGACTGTTGCAGGGACTATGCCGCAGACGAACGATATGGCGATGAGGGCTGCCGCAGTGGAAAGTAGCACCACGGGAGAAACATTGAAGGCGATTTTCGTGGAGAGAATGTCGTTGAACAATGGCATCAGGCATAGAGCCAGCAGCAAGCCGAAGAGGAAACTGGCAGACGTGAATAGTGTTGACTCTTTGAAATATCTCAACATTACACCCCAAATGCTCTCGCCCAGAATACGTCGAGTGGCCATCTCCTTGGCACGTTTCCCAGATTGTGCCACGGTGAGGTTGATGTAGTTGAAGATAGCGCAGACGAGGAGTACGAGGGCTACAGCAAGCAGTATGTCAACCAGCTTCTTGTCGCCGTTGCGCATGTACCAGTTGTTTATGTCAGAGAAATAAAGCTTGTCCATGCGTGTCAACGTCGAGCCCCAAAGAAAGCTTTTTCCGTCGTTTTCCCTCTGATAATGGAATCTCTCCCAGTATTTCACGTACTTATCGAGCAGTTTTTCTGCCACTTTGTCAGGATTGGCACCCTTGGCAAGGCGCACGAAAGGAGTGGTCTCGCCGAAGCTGTCCATTCGCTGGCCTCTCGCCTCCTTGTGTTTCATTGATACCATCACCTCAAAGGGTTGGAAAATGTCGGACTTGCCAAAATCGGGCATCACTCCCGTGATCTTAAATGTCAGGGTGTCGCACTTGATGGTCTTGCCTATGGGATTGTCGTTGCCGAAAGCCTTTGTGGCGAACGACTCGCTGATGATGGCCTCGTTGAGGTTGGCGACAGCGCGTCCCTTGTCGCCTCCTCTGACCTCATAGCCGAAAAACTCGAAGAAGTTGGGGTCGATGGCATATGCTTGGGTCGGGAAAAAGTTGTCGCCGACAGTAAAACCAGGAAAGCGGTCGGCAGTAGCCACTCTTGTCCACTCCTCAATTTCGGGTATGGACGGGAAAAACTCCTGTGCCGTGCCCCATGTCATGCCGAGGTAGTCGCCCCAGCCTACAGCATAAATCTCCCTCGACCTCTCGTTGACCTTGCCCACACTGTATTCCATCGTGGCATAGGCTCCGAGGATTATCACAAAGCCGAGGGCAACCGACAGTCCGAACGCTTCGATGGCAGCATATAGCTTATTGCGGGATAAAAACTTAATATATGATTTCATAATTCCACCACTTGTCCATCAAACAGATTAATAATCCTTCCTGCATACGTGGCATCGTGCTGGGAGTGGGTCACCATGACAATCGTTGTGCCTTCGCGATTGAGTTCTGAAAGCAATTCCATCACCTCCTGTCCGTTTTTAGAGTCGAGATTGCCAGTAGGCTCGTCGGCGAGTATGATGCTGGGCCTGCCCACCACGGCACGAGCTATGGCTACCCTCTGCTGTTGGCCTCCCGAGAGCTGGTGGGGATAGTGCTTCATACGATGGCTCAGTTTTACCTTACGCAGTATGTCGAGCACTCGTTGCTTGCGCTCATTCTTTTCCACACCGAGATATTTCAGCTGGAGCTCGATGTTTTCCTCCACGGTGAGTTCGTCGATGAGGTTGAACGACTGAAACACGAAGCCGATGCGCCCCTTGCGATAAGCTGTGCGCTTGCGCTCCTTAAGATGTCCCACTTCCTCCTCGGCGAGCCAGTACTTGCCCTCTGTGGGGCTGTCGAGCAGTCCGAGAATGTTGAGCAATGTCGATTTGCCGCAGCCCGATGGCCCCATGATGGCAACAAACTCGCCGTTGTCCACCTCGATGGTCACTCCGTTGAGTGCTACTGTTTCCACTTCTTCTGTGCGGAAAACTCGTGTGATGTTTTCTGTTCTTATCATATTTTGTCGTTATTGTTGTTTTCGTACTGCAAAATTACATCTTCGCCACCAAACGACCAACGTTTTTCTTTAGGCAATGGCTGATTGTATGAAAATCATACAGACTTCTGTGTGATAATCATACATTTCCATCAAAATATTTCGTCAAAACATGGGAAATGATTAATTTTGCACCAGATATGAAATACGGAACAATATTAATAGTGGATGACAACGCGTCAATACTTACGGCATTGAAGATATGTCTCGCCGACGTGTTTGACCATATAATAACACTGCCAAATCCCGATGGAGTGCTCGCGAAACTCCAGCAGGAGAGGGTGGACGTGGTACTGCTCGACATGAACTTTACCATGGGCATGAACAACGGGCAGGAGGGACTAACATGGCTCCGCACGATACACAGGCTTCATGCTGACATTCCTGTTGTGCTCGTAACGGCCTTTGCCGATGTGCAGCTTGCAGTGAAGGGACTGAAGGCTGGTGCTGCCGACTTTATCACCAAGCCCTGGGACAACGATGAACTCATACGCACGCTGAAGGACGCCATCGACAACAACAACCGCATAGACACTCTCGAAACCGTTGAGGCACAACACGTAAGAAAGGTGGTTGACAAGTGTCATGGTAACATCTCGCGTGCCGCAGAACTGCTTGGCATCACGAGGCAGACACTGTATTCAAAAATAAAAAAATGAATATATTTATAATAATGGTATTGGCAATTGCCGTAGTCGCAATGATAGCTCTGTACATGTTCTACCGCCATCAGTGCCGCCTTAGGGAGATGGCGTTCCTCATGCGTGAGGCAGTGCGCAACGGCGACTTCACCTTCCGTGTGCCATGCAAGCGGATGGCATTCGGAGAGAGGGCATTGCTCAAGGCTCTCAACGACATGGAGAACAATATCGGAAGGCTCACGGCACAGAGCGAGGTGGAGTCGTGGGAAAAGCTTACAAGAGTGCTTACCCACGAGATTAACAATGCCACTACGCCAATACTCAGTATATGCCAGTCGTATCTCGCCTCGCCATCCATCAACTCCTCTCCATATCGGGAGGGCATCGAGGCAATACATGACACCAGTTCGGCTCTCAACGTCTTCGTTGACAGTTATCGTAAGATGACCCAAATACAGAAACCTGAACCTGTGGAACTTAACCTGCACGACTTTGTGGCAAGTGTAGCCTGCATGTATCCTTCACAACGATGGCACATTGACATTCCTTCTGCCCAAACGTTATTCATCGACGCAAACCTGTTGCGCCAGGCGCTGATAAACATAGTGAAAAATGCAGTAGAGGCAGGAGCGGGGAACATAGGAGTGAGGTGGGGTGGAAAACTATACATCAGCAACGATGGAGCACCGATACAGCCTGAAAACATACGTGACCTCTTCGTACCTTTTTATACCACGAAGAGCCATGGCTCAGGCATCGGGTTGCCTTTCTCGCGCCAGGTGTTGCTTATGCAAGGCTACGAACTGACACTTGCGGCAGTGCCTTTGGCTGGTTATCACGTGACATTTGTGATTTCCGACAATTGAAATCGCCAAACGTCCTATTCGAAGTTGAACGTGAGAACAATCATCTTGCTGTGGGCGGAGCTGACGGAATTGGCATAGGGCTTCAGCGCCTCGTCCTTAAGGTCGTTGACATGGGACTTCGCCAGACTGTTGGTAAGACTGTAGCAGAACTTAAGCTCAGGGATGAGCTTGAAGAAGGGAAGGTAAAGGTCGCAGCCTATGCCGACCTCAAGGAACGTGTCGTAGCGTTTTAGCTGGATGATGTCCTCGCTCTTTGCCGTAAGGTTTATCATCGGGTTGATGCCAGCCATGACGTAAGGCCTGTAGTTGCCGTTGCGCTTAGAACTGAACTTCAGGTCGAGAGGCAGGGAAACGTATGTGTTCTTAAGGTCTTGTGTCTTTTCGACAGGCCTTCCTTTCTCGTCAGTTTGTGAAAGATTGCGGAACACGAGCTGCTTCGAGCCAAAATGCATCGTAGGCGACAGGCGCAGGGATAGATAGTCGTTAAGCCTAAGGTCGGCAAGCACTCCAACACTGAGTCCCGGATTCCATTTGGCTGCATCGCAGAGAATGGTTTGCTCGGAGGTGGTGCCGTCGGGTTGAGCTATGGTTTGAGGTCCCACGTTTTCAAAGTCAACGTCTTGAACGTGGAATCCTACCAATATGCCAAAGTGTAGCGGTCGCAAGTCGATGTAGGGCTTGTTTTCCACCTGGCGGTCTTGGGCTGTTGCTGACAAGAGAGCGCAACAGGTTAATAATATGCTTATTGCAAGTCGTTTCATATTGGTATAAACGAACAAATAACGTTGTTTATTGTGTCGCTCCTTATTTTGATTTCGTATAAATAGTGAAATTATCTACCTAAAATGTGGTATATTTGAAAAATATTGTGTACTTTTGCATCACAATTTTTTGGTATTAATTTTTAAAAGAATATTATTATGGCTTACGTAATTGGTGACGACTGTATCGCTTGCGGTACATGTATCGATGAGTGCCCAGCAGGAGCAATCTCTGAGGGCGAGAAGTATTCAATCAATCCTGATGTCTGCACAGAGTGCGGCACATGTGCTGATGTTTGCCCATCTGAGGCAATCAGCCTTCCGGCATAATGGATGCTTCTTAATGGAAGAAACAAAGGGCGGGTGGTTTCTCAACCACTCGCCCTTTTTCAAAAATTTAAAATTCAAGTTGTCGCCCGCGGTAGAAGTCGAGTAGGGATGTCTGGTAAAGATACTCGTACTTTGCCTGGACAAGGTCGCTTTGGGCTTTCAGAAGGTTGTTCTTCTGTTCGTTGAACTCAGTGATGGTCGCCTTGCCGTTCTCGTATTTCGCACGTGTCAGTTCGAAGGCGTCGTTGTTGCTTTTCTCTGCCTCAAGGCTGCTTTCGTACTTGCAGCAGGAAGCGACAGCGTTGTAATAGACCTGTTGAATCTCTTTATACAGGTCCTTCTTCGTGTTTTCGAGTTTCAGCACCTGGTTCTCACGGTCGATTTTCGCGGTGCGAATCTTGTTGCGGGTGGAGAAATGGTTGAACACGGGGATGGAGAGGTTCACTCCGAGATATTGGCTGAAGTTATTGTTGAGCTGCTTGCCAAATCCGTCAGTCGGCGAGCCTGATGTCTTGTAGTAATTAGTGCCAAGTCCGGCAGAGAAGGAAAGTGAGGGCATATATTCGCCGCGTGCAATCTTTATGTTGTAGTCGGTGCCTGAGAGGCGCAGCTGTTCTGCCTTTATCTGGGGCTTGATGCCGAGAGCTTCCTCATAGACGATGTCGGGAGAGGGCAGGGCTGCTTTCCCCTTTGCCGTCACGGGAAGGATTATTGATTCCGCGTCAGGGCGCACTATCGCAAAACCTTCTGGTGAGGGAAGTTCGAGCAGCTGGCTAAGTGCGAGTAGCGACAGGCGGTAGTTGTTGTCGGCATTGGTGGCTGTGAGCCGGCTTTGTGCGAGAGTGGCCTTTTGCTGTGACACTTCCGCGGGGCTTGCCTTCCCTGATTCCAACATTCGTTGGAGACGATAGACCTGCATGGAGTCGATGGCAATCTGACGTTGTGCCACTTCCGCCACTTCCATGTCGTAAAGAATCTGCACGTAGGCCTTTGCCACCTGTGTGCGTATGTCGTCCTTGGCTTTCTCAAGGTCGGCGAGCGACGCGTCGAGGTTAAGCTGTGAGAGCTTTACGGCATTGACAATCCTGTTGCCGGAAAATATCGGGACGGAGGCGCTGAGCTGGAAGGAGGTGTTGCTCGTATTGGTGTTCTCGTAAGTGTTTTGGGCTGTGAGTCCACGTCCGAAAGAGAAATTCTGACCAACGGAAGCGTCAACCGATGGAAGGTGGTTGCCGCGGTTGTCGTCGAGCTGTATCTGCTGCTGTCGGGTGATGTTCTGTTGCTGCTTGACCTGGATGTTGTGGTCAATGGCATAGTCGATGCACTGGCGCAGTGACCACTGTCGTGTCTCGGCAGACACTGTGATGGCGGCGGCGATTAAGCCTATGGAAAATACCAGTCTTTTCATAAGTATGAACTATTTGTTGTTTCACTCCTTGTTGTTATTGTCGGCAACTTTCTGTGGACCACGGATTTTGTCCTTGGCAGTGATGCCTTTTTTAATCTCAATGTTCACTCCGTCGCTGAGTCCTGTGGTGACCACACGCTTGTCGTAGGTCTTTTTCTCACCTTCACCTTTTACAATATATACGAAGGTGGAATCGCCGCTGAATTCTATTGCGCTTTCAGGCAGGGTTAATACTTTTTCAACCTTTCCAAGCACAATTTCCGCATTTGCGCTGTAGCCGGCACGAATCTTGTCGCCTTTCGCAACCTTTACCGCAGCCTTGACCTCAAACTGGTTGGCACCGTTGTTTTCAACTGCCTTTGGAGATATGTATTCCAGTGTAGCCTCGAAGTTAAGGTTCTGAAGTGCTCCGATGGTGATTTTCATGGGCATGCCCTGGACAAGGCTTCCCACCTCTGTCTCATCGATGTTTCCGCGGAATATAAGGTCGTTCATGTCGGCTACGGTGGCTATTGTCGTTCCGTCGTTGAAGGTGTTGCTCAGCACGACAGTATTTCCCACTTTTACGGGAATGTCAAGGATGATGCCTGAAATGGTGGAACGGATAAGTGTTGAGCTGGCGTTGGCGTTGCTTTTCGACACGCCGTCGCGCACCACCTCAAGGGCGTCGTTGGCGGCAACGGCTTCCTCTTCTGCCTGTTTGAGAGCCTGCTTTATTTTGTCGAATTCGTCGTCGGAGACGAGTTTCTGGTTATAAAGGCTTTCCTCTCGCTTGAAGTCAACTTTTGCTTGCTTGAGGTTGATGGCTGCAAGGCGTACACGTGCTTCTGCAGAGCTAAGTTGTCCCATGTCAGGAATGACCTTAACCTTTGCTATCACCTCACCAGCCTCTACTCTGTCACCAGCCTCCTTGTAAAGGTCGGTAATGATTCCACTGATTTGCGGCTTTACGCTGACCTCGTCACGAGGCTCTATTTTACCTGTGATGACCGTGGTTTTGCTGATGTCGCTGACAGAAGGCGTGAACTCATTGTAAACCACCGCTTTGGGTTGCGACTTTTGGTATAGGAACACGAATGTTCCGATGAAAATCAAGGCGATTATCGCCGCAATAATCAATTTGCTGTACTTGTTCATATTATTATCTTTTTTTTTGTTTTTTTTCTATGGTTGATTTTTTTTTCTAGACTTTCTAGACTTTCTAGATTTTCTAGATTTTCTAGATTTTCTAGACTTTCTAGACTTTCAGGAAAAAAACGATAGCTTTTACTCGTCTCTCATCGCATCTACAGGTTTGATGCTCATGGCCCGCCATGCAGGAGCGAGGCCTGCAAGTCCGCCGAGTACACTTAACAATACCGCTGCGGCAATAGCTGTCCAGAAGTTAATTTGGAAGTGAGCGGAAAGGATGCCGTCGGTTGTGTTTGCCAGTTCTATCATTTGCAACAAACTGACTCCGAAAAGGATTCCGCTCATTCCAGCCACCGCCGTCAGCAGGATGCTTTCAGAGATAATCTGCGAGAGGATTGTCCTTGGTGTGGCACCAATGGCGCGACGTATTCCAATCTCGGTGGTTCTCTCCTTGACAGTGACCATCATGATGTTAGACACACCAATGGCTCCTGCGAGAAGGGTGCCGATGCCGATGAGCCAAATGAGAAAGTTGACACCGTTGAAGAGGTTGTCAAGCATTGCGAAGAGCAACTCGGTGTTGAACAGGGTCACCGCCTTCTCGTCTGTAGGGTCAACGGTATGGGCGCGGGCTATTACCGTTCTCATACGGTCGGTGATGGAGCTCATCACTACTCCGGGCTTGGCTGTCACGGCAAGGCTGTGTATTTGGTCGCCAGTGTTGTATATCTTCCGGAAAAGGGTGTAGGGGATGGTGACGAGCTCGTCAGGTCGGCCGTTGATGTTAATGCCGTTGACCTTGTAGTCAACACCTACCACCTTATAGTATGTCCCGTCGATTCTTATGCTTTTCCCGCAAGGGTCGCCAACTCCAGGAAAGAGTTTTTTATACACCTCCTTGCCAATGACGCATACTTTCCTTCCTTCACGAATGTCCATCTCGTTAAGGAAACGTCCGTAGTACATTATGGGAGGATTGATATGCGGATAGTCGAAACTAACCCCAGAGACGTTTGCCGAGAAAGACTTGTCGTCCATGACAGCATCTTTCTTTCCTCCGAACATCACCGGCGTGATGACGTCAAGTTCCGGCACTTGCTGTCTAAGGCGCTCAATGTCTTTTTCCACCATTGAGAAATATCTGCCTTTCCTGAATCCCTTGTATGGCTTAGTGGTGTTCTGTGTCCATATCATTGCAGAGTTGGTGGCAAAGCCGGCAAAGTTGTTTTGCAGGGTTTCCTTAAAGCCGTTTCCTCCTCCGATGAGGAAGATAAGCATGAACACTCCCCAAAACACTCCGAACCCGGTCAGGAATGACCTCGTCTTGTTTCTTGTTATGGTGTCGATGATTTCCCTGTATGTATCTATGTCGAATCTCATATTTCTTTAATTTGTTGAAAATGGGAATGATGAAACGTTATTCTGCTCTCAGGGCTTCTATCGGGCGGACTTTTGCTGCCTTGATGGCGGGAATGAGGCCTGCCACTGTTCCTGCGAGGATGATGACGAGAGTGGCGTTTATGCACACGTCAAGCCCTACGGTGGGGTCGAGGAACATCGTGGCCTGGAATATTCCGGTGTCAACCACTTCGTTGCCTATCGTCGCATTCATATATTCGTTGGCGGCAATACCGCAAAGCATGCCGAAATAACCAAAGATGGCTGTCGTGATGATGCTTTCGGTGATTATGAGCTTAAGGATTTGCCACGGCTTGGCTCCAATGGCCTTGCGTACCCCAAATTCCCGAGTGCGTTCCTTTACCGTAATGAGCATTATGTTTGACACTCCGACGACTCCGCTCAGCAGGGTGAAAAGTCCTATGATCCAGAGACCTGTCCTTATTATGCCTATACCGGTTTGCATCTGTATGTTTTGAGTGTAACGGTTCCAGATGTATAGTGCTGACTCGTCGTTAGGGTCAGCCTGGTGCTGTATGTTGATGTGCGCCCGATAGCGTTTTTCAAACTCTTCGTTCTGCTCCTTGGTAATGAGATCCTTTATCTCAAACTGTATGCTTCCTGCCTCGTCGCCCTTGGAATAAATGGTTTTTAAGGTGGTGTAGGGGATGAAAGCCGACACGTTTTGGTTTTGCTTGTCGTCTTTCAGCAATCCTATGACCTTGAATGCCAAGTCGCCAACCTTTATGTACTTGCCTATAAGGGAGTTAGGGTCGTGGGTCAGTTCCTTTGCCTGTTCTTGCCAAAGGGCGATGACCTTGCGCTGCTGTTTCATGTCGATGTCGTTGATGAAACGTCCAGCAATCATCTCGCGCTTGTTGATGTCTTTTTCCGAGGGATAGACACCATTGAGGTTCTGTGCTGAAATGTATTTGTCGCCAAACGATATGTTTAGTCCTCCCACGGTCAGTTCTGAGCCGACATTGGTTGTGTTATCCCTGAATGTTTTCTCAGTGATGTCAACATCTTTTTCTTTAAGCGGAATGTATCGTCCTTCCTTCAGCCCTTTGAACGGTTTGGAAGTGTTTCCGCTGAATATCTTCATCGAGTTGGCGAGATGCCTGTTTTGCTGGTCGAGCTGAGCGTTGATAAGCCCGTTGCCCGCTCCGAGGAGGAATATGATCATGAAAATTCCCCATGCCACGGCAAAGCCTGTGAGTGAAGTGCGGAGCTTGTTGCGCTTGGCGGTGCTCCATATTTCCTTGAAGAGTTCTATCATAGATGTTAATTTACTTGAATCCTCTGTTGGCGTGATGGTCGAAGTTCTCCTCGATGTTGCCAATGAGTCCGTCCTTTATGTGTACGATTTTGTTAGTCTCGTTGGCAACGCCTCCTTCGTGTGTCACCACAACGATGGTTATTCCCTCGTCGTTGTTGAGCTTCTTGAGAAGGTCCATCACTTCCTTGCTGGTCTTTGAGTCGAGGGCTCCCGTAGGTTCGTCGGCAAGTATGATTTGAGGTTTTGTGATGAGAGCCCTGGCTATTGCCACTCGCTGTTTCTGTCCGCCTGACATCTCGTTGGGGTAGTGGTTTGCCCATTGTGCGAGTCCGAGGCGGTCGAGGTATTCCATTGCCATCTGTTGCCGTTTGCGTCGGCTGACACCTTGGTAAAAAAGTGGCAGCTCGACGTTTTCTACGGCAGTCTTGAATGGTATGAGATTGAACGACTGGAAAATGAAGCCTATCATTCGGTTGCGGTATTCCGCGGCACGCGTCTCGCTGAGGTTCCATATAGGGACATTGTTGAGCAGGTATTCGCCGGAGTCGTAGTTGTCGAGAATGCCGAGAATGTTTAACAATGTCGATTTTCCTGAACCTGACGCGCCCATAATGGAAACGAACTCGCCCTTCTCGATGTCGAGATTGATGCCCTTGAGCACATGAAGCGGCTGCGCTCCCTGATAGGTTTTGTTGATGTCTCTGAGATGAATCATGTTCTTATTTGAATTATTCTGTTACGTCCGTTAGACTCATCTTGTCAGCAAAAAGCTGCAAAACAGAATGTAATTAATGTTAAAAATACTATTCCTGTTGCCATTTTTTCTCAATATCCTCCAGTGTTATGTCGAGAAGGCGCATCTGCCGGAACAGCTCGGGCAGGGTTTGTTTCATAAATTCGGCCTTTCTCGCCTTCTTGATTTCCTTTGACGCTCCTGCAGTGACGAAGTAGCCGAGGCCTCGCTTGTTGTAGATGATGCCATCGCGTGCCAGCTGGTCGTAAGCTTTCACCGCAGTGTTGGTGTTGACCTGTAGCATTACTGCATATTCGCGTACGCTTGGTATTCGGTCGTCGTCCTTGTAAGTGCCGGCAATGATTTCGTCACACAGCCGGTCTGCCATCTGTATGTATATTGCTTTGTCGTTACTGAAATTCATATCTTCTGAAACTTAAAGGTTTACAATTTTGTTGTTGATAACTTGCATGCGGCAGAACAGCCTGTAGCTTCCCCAGTACATGAGCGATGCGAGTGACAGTCCGGTTACGATGCCAATCCAGAACATCGGTTTGATACCGATAAGGTTGTAAATGTTTTCAAAGAAGATGTCTAACGAAGGATTATCGATAACAATCACGCCCCATAGAGTTCCCAGGCCGACTTGGATGCAGATGGTCCACAGCCAGGCGTTCTTGCGGAAAAGAGTTCCGAGGATTGTCCATGACGAATGGATGAAAAGTGCGAATGTGGTCATGAGGACATATAGATAATAACCTGGCAGCATGACACCATCAATCCTTATTGATGAAGAACCGTTGCAGAAGAGCGCTTTGCAGATATTGCCTACGACAGAGCCTGGGATGCCAAAGCCAAGGGAAATGGTGAACAGGGCGAGCAATGCGTCGGCAAGGCAGACGCCAATGACGAAAAGCAGGAAATAGCCGATGTTGCTCCAAAGCAGTCTCACGAGGTATTTCTCCATGTTTGAGGCAGGCAGTGAGAGGAAGGCGATGCGCTGTTGCTTGGTGAGCATGTTCTTGAAGAGGCTGCAGCCTGCGACTAACATGATCATGAAGCCCATGAACGCTGCCACTCCTGCGAGGTTGCCATAGATGAATTCTGTCGAGTCGGGATAAAACAAGAGCGAATCTTTCTTGAGATAGAAGTTGAAACCGAAGAAGAAGGCTGCCGCCACGGTGAAGCCTATCAGTCCGCGCAAGAAGTTCCTGTGTTCAGAAACTATCACAAATCGTGCGAGGTTCTTGAATCTGTTTATGTCGAATGTTGTATTCATTTTTCTTTGTTTTTTAATGTTTGACAATGAAAGAGCTTTATTTGTTGATGTAGTTGAACAGGAGCTCAAGGTTTACCTGAGTCTCGGAACTGCCAGCTTGACGTTTGGCTATCACGGCGTTGCCCTGAAGCGTTGGCTCGGCATAAACTACAGTGTCGTCCATTTCCTGTGGCTGACGGAACTCGAATGAGTATTTCCCGCAAATATCTCCTATTGAAGCGTCAAGCAACATGCGGCTCTCGCTGAGGATGAGAATGTGGTCGAGGAGCGTTTCAACGTCGTGAACCTGGTGGGTGGAGATGATGAGCGTGCGGTCGTCGGTCATATTGTTTGCCACGGCACGGCGGAACTGCGTCTTCGAGGGAATGTCAAGGCCGTTGGTTGGCTCGTCCATGAAGAGGTAGCGTGTTCCGGCTGCCAGTGCGAAGCTCATGAACACCTTTTTCTTCTGTCCCATCGAGAGCTCGTTGAGCTTGTGGAAGAGCGGCATGTCGAAGTCCTTGAGGCAGCTTTCCATCACCTCCCGGTTGAACTTCGGGTAGAACGGCTCGTTCATCTTGACATAGTTGTCGAGCGTCACGGCAGGCAGATCGAACTCTTCCGGCACGATGAACAATTCCTGAAGCATTTCCGGTCGCCGCTTCATTGCAGGGTTCCCGTCCACAATGACCTCTCCTTTCGATGGACGCAACAGTCCGCTGATGAGGTAGAGCAGTGTTGACTTTCCTGTGCCGTTCTTTCCGAGCAGGCCGTAGATGTTGTTAGAGTCGAGCTTAAGGCTGAAGTCGTTGAACACCTGGCGCTTTGAGCCGGGGTATCTGAAACTGATGTTGTTTACTTCAATCATGGTTGTATTCCTTTCTTTTTTTTGTTGTTATTGTTCTTGTCCTTATTCAGTAGCCATGAGTTTGCTGGTGTCGGGAGTCATTATGAGAGTGTTCTTGACAAGAGCGTATTCGCCTTTGTCCAAGTCCTTCGTGTACTCGTTCACGGCAATCACGTTGTCCATAATTATGGTGTAGTGGCTGTATTCCTTTGCCTCTCCATAGTTGTTGCTTGCCTCGTCCCAAAAGCGCTTTTCCACAGTGTAGCCTTCGGCAGAATAGTTGTAGCAGAGGCAGCTGTGGTTTTCCCATGCCATTCTTTTCTTGTTCCACTTCAGTGTCTCGCGCTTGACGAGCCGGTTCTGTTCGTCATAGATGTAGAGGCGCTTGAGGTTAGCCTTGAGATATTCGCCGTTGTTGGCATATACTTCGATTGATTTCACACAACCGTTTTCGATGTCTGCGTTATAGCAGAACTTGCTGTTTTCCACGTTGGTTGTCAGGTTCATGTACATTGACATGATAGTCGAAACTGTGATGATCGTATTCATAATCGTATTCTTTTTAATTGTTTATTTTCATTGTTAAAAGTCACTGTGTCTATGTCTGTAGTAGTGTACTACTTTAATAGAACACTGCAAAGGTAGTGCAATTATAAATACGCTCCAAATATTTCGGCAACTTTTTTTCGACTTTAACATATTGTTAACATCTCCACCTTATTAAATATAAAAAGTGTACAAAAAAGAGTCAGATAAAGCAAGATAAAAGAAAAGCACCCTGTAAACGTGTTGTTTACAGGGTGCTAAAAGTAGCGGGGGTGGGACCCGAACCCACGACCTCCGGATTATGAATCCGACGCTCTAACCAGCTGAGCTATCCCGCCATTTTCTTGTTTGCGGGTGCAAAGGTACTACATTTTTGTTAAACCACCAAATTTTTTTGGGGAAAAATGCTTATGGTTGGGATTTTTTTTGTATTTTTGTACCGAAAATAAACTACACAGCCATTTATCAACAACTAAAAATGCCGTTATGAGCAAGAAGAAACTTGAAGTTGAATATCCATTGACGTCAAAATCGGCGCAAATCGTGTGGGGGCTTATTGGCAACGCTCACGGTTTGAGCAAGTGGATGGCAGACTATGTGGAGGAAAGCGACGGGGTGATGACCTTCAAGTGGGGTGAGGTGTGGACCCAGCAGGACGTGCGCACCTCGGTAATCATCGACCGTCAGGAGAATCTCTTTATCAGGCTGAAGTGGGATGTCAACCCGTCGGATGCCGACTATTGGGAGCTTCGCATAGGTAAGAGCGAGTTCAGCGGAAAACTGATATTGCTGATTACTGACCATGTTGATGAGGAAGACTACGACTACATGCGTGACGTTTGGGCCGACAATCTCTCCCGTTTGCATAATGTCAGCGGTCTTTAGGTGTGAAAAAGTGTTTCTTTACGGGCGATAGACATAAAATCTCATTATTAAATTGGGATTTTGTGGCATATTTATTTCGCAATACGGATTTTTTGTGTTAACTTTGCAGCCCGAATCCTATTATATAATAAGGATGTCGCATGCGAATGATTCGAATAAAGAAACTTGATATATTCATAGCCAAACAGTTCGGCATACTTTTTGTCGGAACATTTTTCATCTGCCAGTTTGTGCTGATGATGCAGTTCCTGTGGCGTTATGTGGAAGAGCTGATAGGAAAAGGACTGTCGTTGGAAGTGCTTGCGCAGTTCTTTTGGTATATGGGCCTTATGCTCATGCCGCAGGCGTTTCCGTTGGCTATACTCTTGTCGTCGCTCATCACTTTCGGAAATCTTGGCGAAAGTTCGGAGCTGACAGCCATAAAGGCTGCGGGCATCTCGCTCTTGCAGGCGTTCCGCTCGCTGATTGTCATTGTCATAACCATCTGTTTCTGTTCGTTTTATTTCCAGAATGTCATTGGTCCTGAGGCCCATAAGTCGTTTGCCCAGCTCCTGCTCTCGATGAAGCAGAAAAGCCCGGAACTGGAGATTCCGGAAGGCGTGTTCTACGACGGGATACCCAATTGCAACCTTTATGTCCAGAAGAAAGACCTCAATACCGGCAAGCTCTATGGCATCATGATCTACAGGATGAACGGTGGCTATGAAGATGCCGCCATCATTCTTGCCGACTCGGGCATGCTTCAGTCAACGGCGGAGAAAAAGCACCTGCTGCTCACGCTTTACAGCGGAGAGTGGTTTGAGAACATGAAGTCGCAGGACCTTGCGGGCAGTGCCAGCGTGCCCTACCGCCGTGAGACGTTCTCCTCAAAGCGCATCGTCCTTGACTTCGACGGTGGCTTCAACCTTGCCGACGTGACGGGCATTGCCAGTGACGCGAGGTCTAAGAGCATGGCGAAGATACGCCACGACCTCGACTCCATCCGCGAGTTCAACGACTCCGTGGGAAGGTCATATTACCGTGAGGCAAAACAGAACCTCTTCTCCGCGTCGGGACTGACAAAGGACGATTCCGTCAAGGCTGCCAAGGCAGTGCTGAAACTCGACATCGACAGCCTTTACTACTCCCATAAGGCGGAGGACAAGCAAGCCATCACCCGCAACGCCCTCTCCCGTGTTGAGATGAACACGTCGGAGATAAACATGAAGGGCGACTATTCCTACGCCATCAACCGCCAGGAGCGTCTCCATCAGATAGAAGCCTACGAGAAGGTCACGCTGTCGCTGCTTTGCATCGTGTTCTTCTTCATCGGTGCTCCGCTTGGTGCCATCATCCGCAAAGGCGGACTCGGCGTGCCGGTGATTGTCTCCGTCCTCGTGTTCATCGTCTATTACATCTTCAACTTCTCCGGCATGAGAATGGCGCGCGATGACAACTGGACGGTGCTTTTCGGAAAGTGGATCTCAATGGCAGTGCTGACACCGTTGGCAATGTTCTTCACCTATAAGGCAAACAGCGACTCGGTGGTGTTCAACATCGACATCTACAAGAACCTGCTGATGTCGATGCTCGGCATAAGGATGAAGCGCCATGTGTTTAAGAAAGAGGTGATTATCAACGACCCCGATTATGCCGTCGATGCAGAAAAGCTCAACCGCATCAGCGACGACATCACCGAATATTCACGCCGGCATAGCCTGCTGAAAGCCCCCAACCCCATCAAGGTGTTCTTCCGTGAGGGCGACGACCGCTCAATCAGGGATATCAACCAGGAACTGGAGGAGGTTATCGACGACCTGTCGAACACGAAGGACAAGACTGTCCTGGCGTGCCTTAACCGCTATCCTGTCATTGCCACCCACGCCCATACGCGTCCGTTCCGCCGTCGTTGGCTCAACGCCCTGACTGGCATCATCCTTCCCCTGGGTTTGTTTTTCTATCTGAGGATGTGGCGTTTCCGTCTCCGCCTGCTCCGCGACCTCCGCGTCATCAAGGCAACCAACGCCGACATATGCAAGCGTGTGGAAGAGATGACCGTCGCAAAGGAAGAAGTCGATAAGAAGGAAAAGGACGAGGTGGACAACAACTT
Source organism: Prevotella sp. (assembly GCA_022771265.1). GTDB lineage: Bacteria > Bacteroidota > Bacteroidia > Bacteroidales > Bacteroidaceae > Prevotella. The sequence goes on along the minus strand of JALFCG010000072.1, from coordinate 46,027 downwards.
CGAGCCCGAGATGAACTTCGAGCCTGAAGTGAATGCCGAAGCAGAGATGAACTTCGAGCCCGAGGTGAATGCCGAGGCAGAGGAAACAATCGAAAAGAGCGATAAAGAACAAGAAAAAGAGTAGTTACACATTATTATATATATAAAACATGTCAGAAATCAAGATAAGCAGCATTGAGGAAGCCCTCGACGACTTTCGTGAGGGACGCTTCGTCATTGTAGTTGACGATGAGGACCGCGAAAACGAAGGCGACCTCATCATCGCGGCAGAGAAAATCACTCCCGAGAAGGTGAACTTCATGCTGAAGTATGCCCGTGGAGTGCTTTGCGCGCCAATCACCATAAAGAGAAGTGAGGAACTCGACCTCCCGCATCAAGTAGCTGACAACACCTCCATGCTCGGCACCCCGTTCACCGTCACCATCGACAAGCTCGAAGGCTGCTCGACAGGAGTGTCCGCCCACGACCGTGCCGCCACCATCAAGGCACTTGCCGACCCGGAGTCGCGTCCGGAAACCTTTGGCCGCCCCGGACATATTAACCCCCTTTACGCCCAGGACATGGGAGTGCTGCGCCGTTCGGGCCACACCGAGGCAGCCGTTGACCTGTGCAAGCTGTCGGGGCTCTATCCCGCCGCCGCCCTGATGGAGATAATGAACGACGACGGCACCATGGCCCGCATGCCCGACCTTAAGGAGTTTGCCGCCGTCCACGGCCTGCACATCATCACCATCAAGGACCTCATCGCCTACCGTCTTTCCAAGGAGTCGCTGATAGAGGTCGGCAACGAGGCAGACATGCCCACGCGCTACGGCCACTTCAGGCTCATCCCGTTCCGTCAGAAGTCGAACGGCCTTGAGCACATGGCGCTCATCAAGGGCGAGTGGGGCGAGGACGAGCCCGTGCTTGTTCGCGTCCATTCCTCCTGCGCCACTGGCGACATCCTCGGCAGCAAGCGCTGCGACTGTGGCGAGCAGCTCCACAAGGCAATGGAGATGATTGAGCGCGAAGGCAAGGGCGTGGTCATCTACATGCAGCAGGAAGGGCGCGGCATCGGCCTTATGAACAAGATTGCCGCCTACAAGCTTCAGGAAGAAGGCCTTGACACTGTCGAGGCAAACATCCACCTCGGCTTCAAGCCCGACGAGCGCGACTATGGATGCGGCGCCCAGATGCTCCGCCATCTCGGCATCCACAAGATGCGCCTTCTGACCAACAATCCCACGAAGCGTGTGGGACTGGAAGCCTACGGCCTGGAGATTGTGGAGAACGTCGCCATCGAGGTCGAGCCCAACGAGTACGACTACAAATACCTGAAGACGAAGAAAGACCGCATGGGTCATAACCTTCACTTATAGTCGAAAAACTTCACTTTTTGATAAATTTCCGTTTCAATCACAAAAAAAACGACGAAATCTTTCGTGTTAACGAATAAAATTATTACTTTTGCACAAAATATAACAAAAAACTGAATATATGGCACAATTATCAGAAAGACTGCAAAGACTGGCACCTTCTGCCACCTTGGCAATGTCACAAAAAAGCAGCGAGATGAAGGCCCAAGGCATCGACGTCATCAACCTGAGCGTTGGCGAGCCAGACTTTAACACCCCCGACCATATCAAGGAGGCAGCCAAGAAAGCTGTTGACGATAACTATTCAAGGTACTCGCCCGTACCGGGCTATCCCGACCTGAGAAAGGCTATCGTGGCAAAGCTGAAGAACGAGAACGGACTTGACTACACCACTGCAGAAGTGCTTGTGTCAAACGGAGCGAAGCAAAGCGTCTGCAACACCGTCATGGCTTTGGTCAACCCCGGCGACGAGGTCATCATCCCCGCCCCCTATTGGGTGTCATATCCTCAGATGGTGAAGCTCGCCGGAGGCAACCCCGTAATCGTTGAGGCAGGGTTCGACCAGAACTTCAAGATGACGCCCGCCCAGCTCGAGGCAGCCATCACTCCCAAGACCCGCCTTATAATCCTCTGCTCTCCGAGCAACCCTACGGGCAGCGTCTATTCCAAGGACGAGCTGAAGGGCCTTGCCGACGTGATTAAGAGCCATGAGGACCTCTTCGTGCTTGCTGACGAGATTTACGAGCACATCAACTACGTTGGCCATCACGAGAGCATCGCCCAGTTTGAAGGCATGAAGGAACGCTCGATTATCGTCAACGGCGTGTCGAAGGCATACGCCATGACCGGTTGGCGCATAGGATACATCGCCGCCCCCGAGTGGATTGTCAAGGGCTGCAACAAGCTCCAGGGCCAATACACCAGCGGTCCCTGCTCCGTCAGCCAGAAGGCAGCCGAGCTTGCCTACACCGCGTCGCAGGACTGCGTTGAGGAGATGCGCCAGGCCTTTGAGCGCCGCCGCAATCTCATTGTCGAATTGGCTAAGTCCATCCCCGGCCTTGAGGTCAACGTTCCTGAAGGCGCATTCTACCTGTTCCCCAAGTGCAGCAGCTTCTTCGGCAAGAGCGACGGCGTGACCACGGTCAACAACTCCACCGACTTCGCCCTTTACCTTTTGGAGAAAGCCCACGTTGCAACCGTAGGCGGCGACGCCTTCGGCGACCCCGACTGTTTCCGCATGAGCTACGCCACGAGCGACGACAACATCCGTGAGGCCATGCGCCGAATCAAGGACGCATTGTCTCTGCTGAAGTAGCAAAAGCGCCTTAAAGAGCACCTTTCTTTATTAATAATAAAAAAAGTCAGTGTTAAAACTTGCTAATTCCTTCTTGTTTTCTTTGTAATTTGTTATCTTTGTCCCTTGATTGGAGGCATAGGAAACTAAAAATACTGAAAAGCGGAGGAAAAGAAACTAAAATTAATATTATTCATAAATAACAAAAATTTAAAATTATCAATTATGGCAACAACAAAAAATGCTGCAGCCCCAGCAAAGAAATCGGGCTTCAAAGGAGTTAAGAACGCTATCTGGATCCTCGTTATCTGTGGTATAGTAGCTTACACATTCTACTTCCAGGTTCTCGGTGCAGCCGACAACTTCGCCGGCGGCGACCCAGCTGGTCACCCAGTAAACCTTATGGGTACTGTCTATAAGGGAGGTTTCGTAGTAGGTCTTATCTTGACTCTTCTCCTCTCAGTTATCTGCCTTGGTGTAGAGCGCTTCTTCGCTCTCCGCTCAGCATTCGGTACAATGAGCCTCGGCAAGTTCACCACCCAGGTTAAGGAGCTCATCAAGGCCCGCAAGTTCGACGAGGCTACCGCTCTTTGCAACAAGATGAAGGGTTCTGTAGCTAACGTGGTTCTCGCTTCTATCAACGCTTACAAGGACGCAGAGACCAACAACACCCTGAAGAAGGCCCAGAAGATTGCAAAGATCCAGCAGGCTCACGAGGAGGCAACCCAGCTTGAGATGCCAACCCTTCAGATGAACCTCCCGATCGTGGCAACCATCGTAACCCTCGGTACTCTTACCGCTCTGTTCGGAACCGTGCTCGGTATGATCCGTTCATTCCAGGCTCTGTCAGCAGGTGGTGGTGCAGACTCTATGGCACTCTCAGCCGGTATTTCTGAGGCACTTGTAAACACAGCATCAGGTATTTTGACATCATGGTTCGCTGTAGTTATCTATAACTTCTTCACAAACAAGATCGACAAGCTGACATACGCTCTCGACGAGGTTGGTTACACAATTGCTGCAACATACGACGTTAACCACACAGAGGAAGCTTAATTGTTTTACCTTTTAATTAGTGAATAATAATGGGTAAAATAAAAATACAGAAAAAAGACGTCTGGATTGACATGACTCCTATGTCAGACGTTATGACCCTGCTTCTGTGCTTCTTCATGTTGACATCAACATTCCTGCAGCCAGAGCCTATCCAGGTCACAACGCCAAGCTCCGTGTCGGAAGTCAAGGTTCCGGAGAAGAATGTGCTGAACATTCTTGTAAGCCCGGAAGGCAAGATTTTCGTCGGGACTGACAATAAGAACGACATGTTGGCCATCATGCAGACTGTTACCGACAAGTTCGGCGTATCGCTGAACGCGGCACAGATTAAGAAGTTTAAGGAAGAGTCTATGGTAGGCGTGCCAGTGAGCAAGATGCCAGACTACCTCAACCTTGAACCTGAGAAGATGGCAGAGGTGATCCAGAAACTGGGTGTCCCCACCGACAGTATCGATGGAGGCAAGAGTGAATTTCAAGAGTGGGTACAGGCTGCTGTGGACAACAATCCTGACATCCGTCTCGCCATCAAGTGCGACTCGAAGACCCCTTACAAGGTTGTAAAGTCGGTGATGTCCGAGCTTCAGGATATGAACCAGAACCGTTACCAGCTGATTACAAATCTTAAAACGTCATCGGAGGATTAATCATGGCAAAGAAAAAAGAAAGCAAGCAGAAAAAGATGAACACCCGCGTGGACTTCACGCCGATGGTGGACATGATGATGCTTCTTATCACCTTCTTCATGCTGTGTACGACTCTGAGCAAGCCTCAGGCTATGCAGTTGACGATGCCGAGCAACGACAAGAACGTGCAGGATGAGGACAAGTCTGCAACGAAGGCTTCCCACACCATCACCATCGTGCTTGCCGGCAATGATAAGATTTATCACATTGATGGACTGCCAAATTATGAAGACCCGACCTGCCTGAAGGAAACGACATGGGGAAAGAACGGTATCCGCAAGGTCCTCATCGAGCACATGACCGAGGAAGGCATAGCGCCGGTTGCGAAGATTATGTTGGCAAAACAGAAGTTGGATGAGAAGAAGCTGAAGTACAACATGGCTGACTCTCTCTACCAGAAAGAGCTTGCCGAAATCAAGAACGGTAATCTCGAAGGAGAGAAAGTTCCAAAGCTTACTATCATCATAAAGCCTCTTGACACTGCTTCTTATAAGAATATGGTTGACGCTCTCGACGAGATGCAGATATGCAGCATCGGTACTTACGTGATCGACAAGATCAACGAAAACGACATGAAGCTGCTTGCGTTGAAGGGTGTAAAGTAACAACAATTAAAAAAGGTAAAGAACAATGTCAAAAGTAGATCTTTTAGATAAAAATTGGGTTGAACTCGTATTCGAGGGACGCAACAAGGAGTACGGTGCCTATACTCTCCGTAGAGATACCGGCAAGCGTAACTTGAAGTCCATGGTCATCGTGTTCGCTGTCATCATCGCGATCATGGTAGGCGTTTGGGCAAAGGTCGCCATCGAGAACGCTTTCCCCAAGAAAGTAGCTATGGAGACGGATGTCGAGCTCTCAAAGCTTGCCCAGAAGAAAGAGGCAAAGGTTGAGAAGAAGGCTCCGGTAAAGGTTGAAGAGCAGAAGGTCGTTGAGAAGGTGAAGAGCTCTGTGAAGTTCACACCGCCTGTCATCAAGAAGGACGACGAGGTGAAGCCTGAAGAGGAGCTCAAGAGCCAGGAAGACCTCAACAAGACCAACACTGCCATCGGTTCGTTCGACGTGAAAGGTAACGACGAGGCCGGAGGTGAGGTGCTCAAGGCTAAGGAAGTAATCGCCCAGCCAGAGCCGCCGAAGGAAGAGGAGACCAAGATTTTCGAGGTCGTTGAGCAGATGCCTTCGTTCCCAGGTGGACAGGCAGCTCTCTTCGAATTCCTCTCCAAGAACATCCGCTACCCGGTTGTTGCCGAGGAGAACGGTATCCAGGGTCGTGTAATCGTGACATTCGTCGTTGAGCGCGACGGTTCAATCACCGACGTACGCGTTGCGAAGTCTGTTGACCCGTCACTCGACAAGGAAGCCGTACGCGTGACCAAGAGCATGCCTCACTGGAATCCTGGTATGCAGAACGGTGGACCGGTGCGTGTGAAGTTCACACTGCCTGTAACCTTCAGATTGCAGTAGTCAATTAATTGCATAACGATTAATTACGGTAATATGACAAAAAACAGCTTCAACATATTAGTTGGACTGACTCTCACTTTAGGTTTGTTGTTGTCTTGTGGCAACAACAAACCTAAAAGTAATAGAACTGACACCTACGCCTCGGGGAAGATTGCCTTCACCTGCGACGACAGTTTCAGTCCTATCATCGGCGAACAACTCGACGTGTTCCACAACATGTATCCGACGGCGGAGGTAAAGCCGCTCTACACCAACGAGCTTGACGCCGTCAACAAGCTGATGACCGAGAAGGTGTGGCTTGCCATCACCACTCGACGTTTGACGCCCAAAGAAGAGAAGAACCTCAAAGACCGCGCTTTCCTGCCACGTGTCATCCCCCTTGCCTACGACGGCCTGGCGCTGATAGTCAACAACGCCAATCCCGACACCTGCCTTTCCGTCAAGGACATAAGGCGCATCCTCGGTGGCGAGGTAAAGAACTGGAAAGACGTGTTTCCTGACTCGAAGTTAGGAGAATTCGATGTCGTTTTCGACAATGCCAAGTCGAGCACCGTACACTACTGTGCCGACTCCATCCTTGGAGGCAAGCCCATCAACAGCCCCAACATCACTGCCGTGAAGAAGAGCGAGGAAGTCATCAACTACGTCTCGCGCCATGAAAACGCTCTCGGAGTGATTGGCTCCAACTGGCTAAACGACAAGCGTGACTCCACCAACGTCACTTTCAAGAAGAACATACGTGTGGTATCGGTAAGCCGACTGGACAAGGCAACGCCCATGAACAGTTGGAAACCCTACCAGTACTATATATACAACGGCAACTACGCCTTGGTGCGCACCATCTACGCGCTGCTTAACGACACCCGCAACGGCCTGCCGTGGGGCTTCGCCTCCTTCCTGCAGTCGCCCAAGGGACAGCTCATCTTCTTCAAGTCCGGACTCCTGCCCGCTCGCGGCCAGCTCAACGTCCGCGAGGTCAACGTAAATCGGGAATGACCTCCTTGATGTCGTAAAGCGTAGCTCCTCGATGTCGTGAAGCGTCGCTTCTTGAAGTCGCGAGGCGTTTTTGCTTAAACCCTTTGATTCGACATACGTCATACGGTAAAAAAGATATTAATTAAAAAATTCTATTGATTATGAGACAGATGAAATATGTATTGGCAGGTGCGCTGATGTTAGGACTCAGCGTTCCCGCTGTAGCTCAGCAGGACAACAAGGCCGTGGTTGAGTCTATAGCAAAAGTGATTAAGGGCAACACCGGCGACGTGGATGCCCAGGTGAAGGACGTTTACAAGAAGAACAAGAAGAACCCGGAGGTGCTCGTGGGTATCGCACGCGCTTACTTCGAGGTAAAGGACACTGCCAAGGCACGCGTATATGCCGACTTCGCCAATAAGGCAGCCAAGTACAAGTGCGCTCAGGCTTACGTCCTTCTGGGCGACCTCTCCGCCATGTCGGAGGACGGCGGTGCTGCAGCCCAGCACTACCAGCAGGCCATCAGCTTCGACCCGAAGAACCCTGAGCCTTACTACAAGTATGCCAACGTCTATCGTAAGGTAAGCCCCACGGTGGCAGTGATGAAGCTTGAGGAGCTCCGCAAGCAGCGTCCTGACGTTGCCGTTGACGCTCTCGCCGGACGCATCTACTACATGTCCAACGAGTTCGACAAGGCAATCACCGCCTACAAGAAGGCCGACATCACCAAGATGGAGGAGCGCGACATCACCGAGTATGCCATGGCTCTCTACTTCAAGCAGAAGAATCAGGAGAGTCTTGAGGTAGCTCAGTACGGACTGAAGAAGAAGCCCCGCGACGCAGCTTTCAACCGTCTTGCCTTCTTCAACAGCACCGACCTTAAGAACTACGACCAGGCTCTACTCTATGCCGACGCCCTGTTCAACAAGTCCGACAGCGCCAAGTTCTCTTACTTCGACTACACCTACTACGGCAACGCCCTCAACGGCGCGAAGAAGTATGAGGAGGCTATCGAGATGTTCAAGAAGGCACTCGACCAGGAGTTCGACTCCAAGGACAAGAAGGCTGGTGTGATAAAGACCCTGTCTGACGCGCTCAGCTCACAGGAGAAGTACGACGACGCCATCAAGTACTACGAGGAGTACCTCAACACCTACTCTACACCGACTGCCACCGACTATGCCGGCCTGCCACAGCTCTACTACTACAAGGCGAGCAAGGAAACTGGCGACGCCATGAAGGCATCGTTGAAGAAGGCCGACGAGCTCTACGGTCAGCTTGCAGAGAAGTATACCGACGCCATCGAGTATGCCACCTTCTGGCGTGCCCGCGTGAACAACGCCATGGACAACGAGCAGAAGGATGCTCTTGCCAAGCCTTACTACGAGAAGCTCATCGAACTCTACAGCTCTCGCACAGAGCTTAACAATTCCGACAAGAGCCGTCTGAAGGAGTCTTATCTCTACCTCATCTCCTACTATGCCCGTGTTGCCGACGACATGACCAAGGCTAAGGAGTGTGCCACCAAGCTGGCTGAGATCGACCCCGAGAATGCCGTTGCAAAGCAGGTTCTCGGTCTGTAATTTTTGGACAAAAGCTACTTTTTATAAATAACATGGGGCGTCGACCGTGAAGGTTAGCGCCCTCTGTTTTTTTTAATGAAGAATTTCTTTAGTGTAACTGAAAATTTCGAGTTACACTGTTACGAGTTACGCTTCTATGACGCACGGATGAACCGTGATGGTCAGCATCTCTCTGTCTTTTTTGTGTAACTGACTCAAAATTCCCATATATGTGACATGCTGTCCACTTGTCCACTTGTCAACTCGTCAACTTGTCAACTTGAAATATATGTAACTGAACTTCCCCACCCTTTTCCATGCAGTTGAGTAACTTGTTCCCCCTCTAAGATAGAGGGGGTGTCACGAAGTGACGGGGGCGTATGACCCTTAGGGGGAGAGCCAAATTACTGTCATGCAGTGGAGGTGCTCTGATAATACCATATTGTAATGCTATTCTAAAAGGGTGGGAAAGTTCAATATGTAACTGTTTTTTTTGAGTTACACTGTTACGAGTTACGCTTTCTTGAGCGAGGAGATGACGTGGTGGCGGTTGCGCGACGGGTTACGACAGGCTGAGACGTGAATCCAACAGGTGCCGGATGAGTTGCGCTCGAAGATGCACTGGTCGAAGTCGGTGTTGTCGATAATCCATCTCATCCATTCCTTCAGCCGCTTCTTCCCTTCGGCAGTGGCGGTTGGAGCTATGTCGGCAGCCTCACCACGCATGTGCTGGCTTGTAGGACTTCCACCAACAGCGGCGTTCAGCGTCTTCGAACGGTAGCCGCTTGACACGGTCACGGGCTCTCCGAATGCATCCCTGAGCGGTTCGAGCACTTCCTCGCAGAGGTGGCGCATGTTGGCTATTGCCTCGTTGGATGGCGTGTTATCGATGCCTTTTGACAAGGCAGTGGCGGAGCGTGTGAACTCCGCCAGTGTGAAGTGAGTTGTGAGTTTGGTCATGTTTTTTTGTGAGTTAATGTTTTGTTATTTGATGTATTTCACTGCGCCTATAGCCAATGCGAATATGCCGACGATGGCGAGCATTTGGGTCAGCAGAGGTGTGCGTGCCACTTCCTTTACGGTCACTACGTCGTGCACGACAGGTATCGTGTCGATAGCCGTCTTGACGACGGTGTCTTTCTTGATGCGGTAGCGGTATTCGATGCTTTTGTCGTTCACGAAGACGGTATCGACGCGTATGCCGTCGTTGGTCATGGAGGTGTCGGCGGCATGACGGTAGTCGGTGGTGTGGCTTTCGTAGATGAAGATGGAGTCGTAGCGTAGTGTTCTCATGCTGACGGAGTCGCGGCTTGACCTGCCGATGTCCTGCTGCAAGTGGCGTTGTGAGGAGCATGCCGTGAGCGTCAGTGCCAGTGTGGCGGTGAGTGCAGCTGTTGTGAGGATGCTTGTGAAGCGGTTCCAGAAGCGTGGCACGCATTTTAGTTCCTTTAGTCCTGTGATGACGAGAGTGGCGGTTTCTCCTCTTTGCTTGCATTTCTCGAGCCTGTTGGTTATTCGCCTTGTCACTTTTGCCGATTGCGTCACCACTCCCGGAATGAGAGGTTCGCCAATGCCAATCGTTTTTGTCTTCCTTGCGTCAATCCACGAGTTGACCGCTCCGATAGCCCATCCTTTGTGTTGTCTTTCCGTTTTTGTGCCGTCAGCCTGTTTGTTTTTGCCTACGATTTGCAGTCTTCGTTCCAGCTTAGCCTTTTGAGCGTATCTGACGGTGTAGATGCCGTTGGGCAGCATTGTCTGCGTAGGTTCGACGGTGAAGGCCTGTCGCTTGCCGTTGATGAATATTTCCCCTGTGGTGAACAGAAGGTTGGTTGTTGTTCTTTTAATTGTTATGTCCATGGTCTTGTTGAGTTTAAGATAGTTGAATGTTGTTTTGATGCTTGCTGATGAAGTATTCGGCGAAGTCCTTGCATCCGTAGGGCAGCGAGTGTCGTGTGATGCACGACTTAAGTTCGGTTGCCAGCGCCACGAGTTCGAGGTACAGTTTTTCGCCGGGGATGTCGGCGTCGGGATACATGTGCAGGTTTAGCGGTCCGTAGTTGTCGGTGAATTGCCTGAGCGTCATGCGTCCGTCCCTTCCGAGCGCCGTTGCGCTTGGTATTGCAATAGCCTTGTGTCCGCTTGAGAGCATCGCCCAGCAGTCGGAAGTACCTTCTGTGATGAATAGGGGCTCGTCTTTCTTGAGCATTTTCAGCACGGGCAGGTTGTAGATGGCGCACTTGCATCCTCGTGGAAAGCGGAATCGTGGTGCTCCGGTGGCGTCGGGCTTGTCCTTGCGGTAGTCGAGGTTTCGGTTCTGCACCCCTATGAGTTTTCCTTCGATGTCGAAGTAGGGTATGAACAGCCAGTTGACGCCTTTTTTGTCTTTCCATGAGCTGAGCCTGCACCATTGTGCCACCCTTGGGTCGATTTCCCTTTGGTCGTAGAGGAATTGCCGTGCCTTGGGGCTTAGTGTCGGGTGGTCGATGTATGGCAGGTAGCGTGCCGGGTCGAAGGTGGTGTTGCCTTTCTTTTCCGTGTCAGTGGTTGTAGGCGTTGTGGCGATGATGATGTTGTGTTCGTCGGCAAGCCATTGGCAAGCCTCGGTGAAGTTTTTCGCGAGTACGCGCATGGCGAGGTCGATGGAGCTGCCGTGGGCTCCGCATACGAAGCACTTGAATGTGTTTCTTTTCTCGCTGAAGTGTAGCGAGGGGTGGCTGTCGTCGTGGAAGGGGCAAAGGGCCTGGTGCCGTGAGATGCCGACGCCAAGCCTTTTTGCCACCTCTTCTATTGGCAGCCCCCGGAGTCGGTTGATGTCGGTGGGTTGCATGATGGTTGGTTTTTTTGTTGTGGATTTGTTTTGTAGTAGATTTCCTGTTTCTCGTCAGGCTGGTTGACCAGTTTCATCTTTTTCCATTTTGCGATGAAGATGCGGTCGGGTGACGAGAGGTCGAGCTTGACGATGAGTTCGCGCAGCTGGTCGCGGCTGAAGCGGTCGGGGAGCTGGTCGAAGAGGGTGACTCGGTTGCCGTCGTCCTGCACGTCGCCTTTGTGCAGCACTTCGTACTGCCTTCCCCATTTTGCCAAGAGTCCGTCGAGTATGAACTGTGCCATGTAGCGGTAGAAGCGAATGCACCGTTTCTGAATGTTGTCGGTTGCGTCCTTGTCGTTGTCCTCGCCCCATAGGTGGTAGATGAGTGCGGTCATGCGGAATGCCGACACCGATGCTCGCTTGTAGAAGCAGTTGAGGGCTCTTGACCCGGTCTTGAGCACTTCCTGCCGTTTCTGTGCGCACCATTTCTTTACAGCCGTGTCGATCCATTCCATGGGTATCTCGTGTACTGGCTGCAGCAGGTCGTCGTCGGTGTAGGTTTCAGCCATGAGCATGTTGACGGCTTTTTCCACGGCTTGTCGCTCCTCTTCGGTCTGTTGGCGGAACACGGGAGCGTCTTCTCCCATGAGGTCCTCGTCGATGTGCACGATGACCTTTCTTGTGCAGTTGCCCCCTTCCACCGCCCGCTTGTTGATATAGTCGTTGAGCGCGTTCTCCGTGCCGCAGAAGAGGCTGCAGTAGATGATGTCAACGTCGGCGTTGTAGCTTGCGTCAGAGAGGGTGTCGGAGGAGAATTCGGCTCCGAGGTCGTAGGCAAGGCGGTCCATGGTGTTAAGGTCGGCGAAGGCTCGCTTGTTTGACTCGGTCATGGTCGAGAGCTCTTCCGAGAAGAAGAAGAAGGCAAGAGTCTCGCCGTATTTCCTTACGAACATGTCGGCTCGCTTGACGAGTTTCGCCTTGGTGATGGTCTGCACCATGCGAGTGGCGGTGAGGGGTTCGTCGGGCAGCTGCTTGTTTTTCGCCATTGTGCGTTTGAGTTCGGCGTATGCCTGTTCCAGTCGTTTCATCTCCTGGTCCTTGATGCGTATTGGTCTCATCAGCTGTTTTACTATCGACCTTGTGAACGACTTTCCCGATCCAGGCTCTCCGATGATCAGCACTTGCAGCAGCAGTGCGTGCAGGTCGATGTCATAGACGTAGCGTGCCCTGAGCCTTGTGCCGAGTGCGCAGTAGCAGGTGATGGCAGCCAGCACGCTTGCGTTCTTGAACTGGTCGGGTGCTCCTTCCCAGAACACGCGCACTGCCGGTGGGAAGTCGGCCCCCGTGAGTGAGGGCCGTCTTTTCTTTTCTATTGATTCTGGTTTTTTCATAATACGATGGTTCTGTAGGCGGTTTGTAATTCGCAGTAGATGCTGAAGGCGAGGGCGTTGGCGTCGGTGATGGTCGATGCGTCGATTTCCCTGACGTTGATGCGGTAGTTGCCGTTTTTCAGGCGTGTGAGTTTGACGTGGTCTCCTGAGAAGAGTTGCGGGTTGGGAGCGTATTTCGTTCTCTTCACCGACTCTTCGAAGCGGAATCCGTCGTTGGTCTTTGTCAACACTCCGTGGCGGCACTTTTCCAGTGTGCCTTCTGTCTCGCCCTGCAGCATGCATGTAAGGCTGACGTTGTGGAATTTTTTCTTGTACATGGTCGTTTTTTTTTAGTGGTTTAAGTTTACAGAACTTTCCCACCCCCTTTCCATGCAGTTGAGTAACTTGTTCCCCCTCTAAGATAGAGGGGGTGTCACGAAGTGACGGGGGCGTATGACCTTCCAGCAGAAGCTTCCAGTACGAGCTTCCAGCAAAAGCATTTGTCAAGCGAGATAGTGCTGACGTTTTTCATACTCCCTCCCCCCTTCGGGGGACTCCCCCTATCTTAGGGGGAGAGCCAAATTACTGTCATGCAGTGGAGGTGCTCTGATAATACCATATTGTAATGCTATTCTAAAAGGGTGGGAAAGTTCAATTGAGTTTATTCTCCAAACAGTACCTCGCGGTCAACGATGTCATAGTGTTCGGGCATGAGGGCGCGTACGTAGTAGCTGTAGTCGTAGGCGGTGACGCTGTCGAGGTCCTCGTCGAGCTTTGCCTTCCACATCGCCCGGTCACACCAGAAGGTCTCCTCGTCGAACGACGTCTCCTTTGTGTCAACCACAAACCAGTAGCGGTCCTTGTCGGGGTCTTCGAATGAAAGCACCACGTTCCACTCCTTTCTGTTCTCCATCACCGTGATGCGTGTCCACTTCTTGTCGCGCTTTGAGAAGAGCAGCAGGCCGTTCCACCTGTGGCGTAGCCTTGCCCCGTCGCCGTTGTCGGTGAAGGCATCAGCCTGTTGCTGCAGGTAGAACACCGGCTGGTGGTGGCGCAGCTCTTCTGCCTTGTCTTCCGTCATGTCGCAGATGCCCTGGCGGTAGTCTTCAAGGTTAATCACTCGCTGGCACAAGACGGTAGTGATGTCGAAACTGGTGCCGAAACAAGGGTAAAGTCTGCCGTTTCTGAACGGCTTGACAAGAAATTTTGGGTTGAAAGTCAATTTTTTCATAATTTTCTTTGTTTGTTTATTAAAAAGTATTATTTTTGCAACCAGAAGCAGGTGACTTGTCTCGCCACACGACCCGACGTCAGCCCATTGGCGCCTTGGAGGCCTCTCGCCTTGCGTGTGACGGCTTCTACCCTTATACTGCATTTTTTTTCGGCATCGAAGCGAAATCGTGCCGAAAATTGATACAGAAAGGTCGGAACGGGAGCGCGATGCAGAGCGTAAGTGGTTGACAATGAGCTTGTTCAGAGATTATGGACTTTTTTATAACTAATTTATTAAAACCTGAAGTTATGACGAACATGACACCTACCATCATGAAAATGTCCACTCTTCTGCTTGGGGCGATGACGGACAGAATGGCTATGAAGCGAGTTGCCAACTTGATGTTCTCGCAGCGTTTAGCAAGCGAGTACGCTGGCATCATCAGTCAGATTACTTTTCAAATCCGAAGTCAAGGCGACAACAAGCGGCTTGCAGAGTACATTCTCGCACGCTACGTCAACGGCGCGAAAAACAACCATCGGCCTATGACGTCCAACGGCAAGCACGTTGACGGTCAGGTGACAGTCGGAGTCGTGAAAGCCAGCACTGTCTATGACCCCACCTACAAGGGAGCACAAAGCGGGAAGAAAGCCGCCGACCTAGCATTGAAGGCAAAGACTTCACCGTCGATACAACGAGCGATTAACAGTATTGCTAAAGAAAGGCTTGCGGTAAAAATACCGGTGACAACGGTGAACCTTACACCTGCGGTCAAAATACCGGTAACTGTCGGCGAGTGGACCATAAACCACAGCAAAGCCAGCAGCCGTGAAAAAATCTTGGCAGAGAAAGCAGCGGAAAAGGCTGCAAAGGCTATCAAAAACGCGGAAGCCATAGTGGTGCCCAAAGCATCGATAATTGCAGCAGCAGAAAAAGAGCCGGTTGCTCCAGAAGCAGCGGTCAAGGCAGCTCAGAAAGCAGCGGTCAAGGCAGCTCCGTCAGTAGCTCCGGTTGCCTCGGAAGCAGCAGCTTCGGCAGCCCCGGAAGCAGCTCCGGTTGCCTCAGAAGCAGTCGCTGAAGCGGAAGCATCCAAGAAGCCCGCCAAGCTTGAGGAACTTCTCACACTGGACAGAATCGTAAACTACTGCATGAATAGCACGTCACGCTACAACGAGATCAAGCCCGTCTATGACATGCTCATGGAAATACTCTACGGCAATGACGACCCAAAATGGGCAGAGGCGCGGGCGCAGCTCAAGAAGCGATTGCAGGACGTGGATGCAAGATTCATCGTCGTGCAGCAAGGAGCGCAGTTTGTGTTGGAGCAAAGTGTCGAGTCCTACATCGCCAACGTCAGTCAGGGAGCAATAGGAGTGAAGAAAAATTGAGCACATACGAAACTAAGAGACAAGACTTATGAAACTGGAAGATAAAATCGAAATACTGAAGGCGTTGGGAGTTGACGCCTCTAAAACGGAAATAGTGTTCGAGAAAAACGTCGAATACGAAATAGGAAACGTCGAGAGCGGAGGCATTGCCGTGCAGAACGTCTATAACTACGCTACAGAGCCTGCAGCACAGCAGCCAGCCGCACAGCTGCCTTCCGCACAGCAGACAGCCGCACAGCTGCCTTCCGCACAGCCGTCAGCTCCCCGTAAGCGCCGCAGCACGCCTTTGAAGCCACGTGTGGTCGATGAAGTGTTCACCTATCGCTTTCTCAACCACGAAGGCGGCTACACACGTCTGGTGCAGCTTTACAAGGCGTTGCTCAGGGCAGGATGGATTCACCAGGATACGAAGCCCGACGACTTCAACGCCATCTTCGAGGGAGAGGCAAACCCGGTGAAGGTGAAGTGGACGGCACCGCAGGCCAATCTCTACTATCTCGTCAAGACCCTTGAGGAGAAGCTGCTCATCAGCCTACCGCAAGGCAGCTCGATATGGGTAGTCACGGGCAGTCATTTCCTCGATAGCGACAGTCGGCAGTTTGGTTCCTGGAACAAGCAGAAGACCCCGAAGAAGGCGAAAGCCGCCATCGACCGAATGGTCAACCTGCTTGACCCGACAAAGGACGAAAAGCGTAACTCGTAACAGTGTAACTGCAAAAATTGAGTTACACCCACATAACTCCCAAAACAAATGTCTTAACTCCTTAACTCCTTAACTCCTAGAGTTATACTTATTTAATTATTATTTATTAATAATGTATATAAGGCTAAGTGAAAGCGTAACAGTGAAAAACACGAGTTACACTGTTACGAGTTACGCTTTGCCACTCCCTCGGAGGTAAAAACATTTGACACGCAAAAAAAGTCGCACCATTTTTCCAACAAACTCAGCGAAAACCGGAGAACGTAAGAAAATAATTCGTACCTTTGCAACGTGAACCGGAAACGGCCGCTACTTATGCCAAGGCGAGGCCACAAGTAATTACAGCCTGAAGCCATAGGTTAAAGCTAGGAAGGTCACAGCGAGAAACCAACCGATTACTAACAACTAAAACACTTTGACAACCATGATTAACTACAGCATCGTAATGCGTGGCGTCAACGCCAACCTCTTCGAAATCAACCTTGCAAAGGCTCGCATCAAACTCGCCCGCAACGAGGGAAAAGAGCCGGAACAGGCAGACCTCGACCTCGTCAAGACCGAAGTGCAGAACGCCTTCGCTATCGCACAGTACACCGACGTGATGACCATCGAGAAGTTTGCACGCCACATCGCAACCCACGGCACCGTCTATTCACGCGCCGACATCTCCGCCATCCTCTACCTCGCCGTCGATTGCATGCGTGAGCAGCTCTTAGAGGGGAAGAAGATACGCTTGGGCGACCTCGGCGACTTCTACATCACCCTCAGCTCGAAGGGAGCGGAGACTGCCGACAAGTTCTCTGCGCAGAACATCACCTCTGTCAACGTCATGTGGGAGCCGGGCATGGAGTTCAAAAACCTGCTCGCCGACGCAGAGTTCAACCTCGTAGCAAGCCGCAACGCACAGGCTGCCGTGCTCAAGGCAATCAAGGCAGGGCAGACCACCGTTGACCTCACCGTAGCCGACACCCCGTCGGGCAGCGACTCCGGCAGCGGCTCGGGCAGCGGCTCTGACAGCGGCTCGGGCAGTGGCTCTGACAGTGGCTCCGGCAACCCGTCAGGTGGCGGGACCACTGATGAAGGCGGCGTTGGCGACATAGGCGAATAAAACTTAACGACTGTGAGCCATGCGTGTGTTTCATCTGACCCTCACTCTCTCAGTGCTCCTCATCGTGGGTGGATTCTTCTGCCCACCGATGGGGGTCATTGATTCCAGTGTGCTGACAGCCGTAGGCCTTCTGCTTGCCTTCGCAACGCTGTCGCAAGTGCCCTCCTTCATCGAGTCGGCCACCGGCGGCAAGACCATCCGCCTGAAGAAAGGCGACTTCACCGCCGAAGTGTCAACCGAACAGAAGGCGATAGACAGTACTTAGCTTTTCAGGAGTTAAGGAGTTTTTTCAGGAGTTAAATCAGACCACCTCCACCGCATGACAGTAATTTGGCTCTCCCCCTAAGATAGGGGGAGTCCCCCGAAGGGGGGAGGGAGTATGAAAACGTCAGCATTATCTCGCTTGAGAAATGCTTTTGCAGGAAGCTCGTGCTGAAGGCTAGTGCTGGAAGCTTCTGCTGGAAGGTCATACGCCCCCGTCACTTCGTGACACCCCCTCTATCTTAGAGGGGGAACAAGTTACTCAACTGCATGGAAAAGGGTGGGGAAGTTCTGTTAAGTTGGCTCCTGAAAAAATAATCTGTAAAAAGTTTGGCAGTTTATAAGAAATGCAGTATCTTTGCAGAAAAAAGAAGACTGTCCATTTAACAGCTTGCGAAACTTAAGTATATAACTCAACTATCGGAAGTAAAGGAAATAGTTGGTAGTTAAGGAGTAAAGAAGTTAAGGAGTCAAGACGAATGCCAAGTCTTAGCACTCTGCGCTCATAACTAATTTGGCTCTCCCCCTAAGATAGGGGGAGTCCCCGAAGGGGGGAGGGAGTATGAAAACGTCAGCATTATCTCGCTTGACAAATGCTTTTGCAGGAAGCTCGTGCTAAAGGCTCGTGCTGTAAGCTTCTGCTGGAAGGTCATACGCCCCCGTCACTTCGTGACACCCCCTCTATCTTAGAGGGGGAACAAAAAAGAGAAGGACAGTAGAAATGCTGAGACAAATAGATAACAAATCTTACCAAACAAATAAAAAACAAATGAAAAAAACGATTAGTCTCCTTCTTGCGGCTGCCTTGGGAAGCATGCCGATGGCGTCGATGGCACAAGAGTCAGCGACGTGGAACCCAAACCTCCCCGGAGGAAAATACAGAAACCCGGTGATTAACGCCGACTATTCCGACCCCGACGTCTGCAGGGTTGGCAACGACTACTATATGACCTCGTCGAGCTTCGCCTGCTTCCCGGGACTGCAGGTGCTGCACAGCACCGACCTCGTCAACTGGAAAATCATTGGAGCGGCACTCGTTGATGACTACCCCGTGCTGCCCGAATTCCGCGGCACCAGCCTCGACTGGCGAAAGCGCATACAGCACGGCAACTACGTGTGGGCACCCGCGATACGCTTCCATGAGGGATGGTTCTACATCTACTGGGGCGACCCCGACCAGGGATTGTTCATGACCAAGGCGCAGGACCCGGCAGGAACGTGGTCGAAGCCCGTGTGCGTGAAGAAGGGAAAGGGAATGATCGACTGCTGCCCGCTCTGGGACGACAACGGGAAAGCCTATCTCTCACATGGCTGTGCAGGGTCGAGGGCTGGAGTGAAGTCGGTGCTCTTTGTCGCACCGATGTCAGCCGACGGCACCACCGTCACCGGTCCTTCGCGCATCGTCTATGACGGACATGAGGACCAGCCCACCATCGAAGGCACGAAGTTCTACAAGCGCAACGGCTACTACTACATAATGTCGCCTGCAGGAGGCGTGAAATACGGATGGCAGGTCATACTGCGATCGAGAGACCCCTTCGGACCTTACGAGGAATACGTAGGGCTGGCTCAGGGAAAAACACAAGTCAACGGCCCGCACCAGGGGGCATGGGTTGACACGCCGTCGGGTGAGGACTGGTTCCTGCACTTCCAGGACAAGCACGCCTATGGACGCGTCGTCCACCTTCAGCCCGCACGATGGGTTGACGACTGGCTCGTCATCGGCGACGACCGCGACGGCGACGGCTGCGGCGACCCCGTGGCGGAATGGAAGAAGCCGGCACTGAAGTCCTCGGGCAGCGTGCAGCCGCAAGAGAACGACGAGTTCGACTCCACAAGCCTCGGACTGCAATGGCAGTTTGAGGGACCCTTCAGCCACTACTGGTACTTCTGCGACTCCAGGAAGTCGAAGCTGCGCCTCTACGGTGTCGAGCAGCCTGAGGGATACAAGAACCTCGCCGACATGCAGAACACGCTGATGCAGAAGTTCCCGGCCGAGAACTTCACCGTCACCTCCAAGCTGCAGTTCATCCCCAACCCCTCCAACAAGAAAAAGGGCGAGGAGGCTGGCTTCATCATCAAGGGGCTTGACTATGCGGCGATAAAGTTCGTGGCAACCGAAGAAGGCTGTGTCATGCGCTTCGTGAAGTGCGCCAAAGCTCAGAACGGAGGCAAGGAAACGGTGGAGGCTGAGGTGCCCGTGACGCTCACGGAACAGGAGAAGCCCTACACGCAGCGATATGCCGTCGATGACATACCGCAGCCGCGCCACGCCACGCCTCACGTCTATGTGCGCGCGGTGGTGAAGAGTTCGGGTGTTGCCAACGCCATCACCTCGGCGGCACAGTTCTACTATAGCCTCGACGGAAAGAAATACGTGAAGATTGGCACCCCGTTCGCCGTCAAGGAAGGCAAGTGGATAGGTGCCAAGGTGGGCTATTTCAACTGCCGCTCGGCGGTGAGCAACGACGGCGCGTTCCTCGACGTCGACTGGATAAGGTTCACCCGCTGAATCAAAGCAGCTCGAGGGCTTCGCCGGTCATGAACGGCTTCACCTTGTCGTAAGGAACGGTGAAGGTGACCATGCCGATGGCATAAGGCCCGATTTCGTACTGTTGATAGACGAAGCGGAGGCCCTCGGGAGTCAATTCCGGATTGTAAGCAGGCAGCGGGATGATGCCGTTGTCGATGAACAGGTGGCCGTCGAGGTCCTTGTCGGCAATGGTTTCACCCTGCGCCTTGAAATATTCTGCCACTCCATGGCGAAGGAGCTTTTGCATCGCTTTCGTCATGGAGTTGTCGATGACCGTGCCGACAGCCTTGCCCGTGGACTTGGCAATGTTGAGCGCGTACTGCATCGACGAGCCGTGGGCTCCGCCAAGATAACTGTAGGAAAAGACGTTGTAGGTCACGTATTTGCCGGTCTCGCACGACTTTTTCAGCGAGATGTCGAACGAGTAGGGAGCGGGGGCTTCCCGGTCCTCGTTGAGCTTCAAGATCTCGTCGTATGACTTCTTCAGCTGGTCAGCATACGCCTTGGCGAAGAAGTCAGCCACGGCTTTCCCGTTGCCGGCTTTGCCCTTGAACGCCGTCTGCGGTTGCTCCGGGCTCAGGCCTCCTGTCGGCGAGGTGTGGTTGAGCACGTGTAGCAAAGCCTGCCTAACGCTGTCGGCAAGCAGCCCCTTCGACGTGGGATAGTCAACCTCGACCTTACATTCGTAGCCCTCGCCCGAGAGCTTCGTTGCAACACTGTCGGAAGTGAATGGTATGGGCGTTTCCACCGTATTGTTGTTGGATGCAATGCTGATGCTGTCTGCCGTCTCCTGCCCCTTTGGGGCTTGCTGCTTGCAGGAGGCGATACCGGTCATGCCCAAGGCAGTCACGGCAATAAGAAGATGTACTTTTTTCATGATTTCGTTATTATTCTTTTACGATGCGAAATTACTATTTTTTTCCTTTAGATGAAGATAGAAAGCGGACAGGAATGTTAAAAAATCTTGATTCCTTTGGCGAATAAGGTTTTTTTTGTAACTTTGTCGCCACGTACAACTAATTTTAACTGAACCTAAGGGAAGAACCTAATGAATAAAACATTCTATGTAGTACTTCTGCTGCTCGCATGGGTGGCAGGCGTGAGAGCCCAGACGGGCAAGCTCTTCAACACCGACAAGATGCTTTCCAGCAGTTTCGCGCTGCATGTCTATCAGGACCATGACGGCTTTATTTGGATTTCAACGCGCAACGGGCTCAACCGTTACGACGGCTACAACTTCAAGGTGTTCAAGAAAGGCAACGACGGGTGCGAAGGCATGTCGTCAAACTATGTCAACACCGTCATGCAGCGCAGCGACAAGGTGCTGCTCGTAGGCAACCAACGAGGAGTCCAGGCCTACTACGACGACCGGTTCCACGACCTTACTCTCTACGGCTATCAGGGCGAGAAAATTATCTCGTTCGTGGACTGCATTGCCGAAACGGCTGACGGAACGGTATATATCGGAACGTCAAACAACGGAATTTACAGGCTTAAGAACCTCACTGAGGCACACCGGTGCAAGGAGCTCAAAGAGGTAAGGAGCGTAAGGAAAATGATGGAGGACTCACAGGGATGGCTTTGGATGCTCACCGAGAGGGGAGGACTCTTGAGCACGAGGAAAGGGCAAAAGAAGCAGTGGTTCAACAAAGGAACAATGAGCTCCGCACTGACATCCATCTGCGAGGACCTCAATGGCAACATCTACGTCGGCACCAACGACAAGGGCGTGTGGGTTAAGGAAAAGCACGCCGACAAGTTCCAGCCACTGCCATCGACTGCCGACATGCACGTCACGGCGCTATACACCTCCAGAAGCGGAAATGTGCTCGTGGGATTTGACGGAGGAGGAATGGCGGTGATGAACCCTGCCACGGGACAGCTGCTGATGAACCCACTTTACAGCCATGAGGTTGACCTGCGCCACGCAAAGGTGAACTGCTTCGTCGAGGACAAGGCGGGAAACCTGTGGGTCAGCATGCTGCAGAAGGGTGTGCTCATGCAGACGGAGAAGCCTCTCGGGTTTGAATATGCCGGATACAAGCAGGGCGACAAAAACCAGGTCGGCGACTGCTGCGTGACAAGCACTCTCATTGACAGCAGGGGGCTCACATGGGTCGGAACGGACAGTGACGGACTGTACGTGCTCGACGCCAACCGACGGTGCCTGCGACATTTCGACTACCCATACACCGTGCTCGCCCTCGCCGAGGACAGCCAAGGAAGGATATGGGCAGGGGCGTACATGCGCGGACTGTTTGTCATCGACAGGTCGATGAACGCTCCCGAACACGTTGACGTGGCAGGACTCGAACGACTCGACGTGTTTGACATCGCCATCGACAGACAAGGCTTCGCATGGATCGCCACCATGGGACATGGACTCATAAAATACGACATGCTGACCGGAAAGGCGGAACAGTTCAAGTCGAACGAAGCGGCGGCAAACGACAGAAAGGTCAACTCGCTCGTCAACAACTACATATCGCAACTCGCCCTCTCATCCGACGGGCAACGGCTATACATCGCCACAACCATGGGACTGTGCTGCTACGACATCAGGAAAAAGTCGTGGACAAACACCTTCGGCGCAAACGCATTGCTTTACGGCAACAACGTGCGCACAGTGGCGGAAGCACCGGGCAACATCCTGTGGGTCGGCACCTACGACGGGCTCTTCCGCTACGACATGAAGACGAGGCAGACGGTGAAGATGACCGAGGACGACGGACTGCCCGACAACAGCATCGCGGCACTGCTCGCCGACAAGGCAGGCAACCTTTGGGCTGCCACCGACCACGGATTATGCCAGGCTGAACTAACGACAGGAGAAGTGAAAAGCTGCTTCTACGCCGACGACGGACTGCAGAGTAACGAGTTCAGCGAAGGTGCCATAGCACAGGGACTGACGGGAGAAATAGTGCTCGGAGGAGTCGGCGGAGTGACATGGTTCAACCCGCAGAAAATCAAGCAGCAGACGTGGAATGCCGAAGTGCTGCTGACAAACCTCGTCGTCAACGGAAAGGACGTCGCGGCAGGCGACAAGTCGGGATTCTTTACAGTCACCGACAAACCGGTGCTCCACAGCAACCGATTCAGCCTCGCCTATCGGGACAACACCTTCGCCATACAGCTCTCAACGCTCACCTACGGCTCGCCGGAACAGATAACCTATTCCTACAGCGTCAACAACGACGGATGGACATCACTCCATCCCGGGCAAAACGAGCTCAACTTCAGCCTCATGCCACCGGGAACCTACAAGTTCCGGGTAAAGGCAACGAAAAACAAGCAGGAGTCGAAGGTGAAGGAGTTCACCGTGGTAGTACGCTCGCCATGGTACAGGTCAACCGTCGCCTACCTCGTCTATATGGCAATCATTGCAGCGCTCATCTATAACTTCCTCAGGCAGAGAAGGCAGAAATACCAGGACCGGCTGCGCATGCAGGAACACAAGCACGCGGAAGAGCTCAACGAGGCAAAGATTAAATTCTTCATGAACATCAGCCACGAAATCAGAACGCCTATGACGCTCATCGTCGCGCCACTGATGACGCTCATCAAGGACGACAACGACCCGAAGAGGGTAGGGGCTTACATGACCATCAAGCGCAACGCAGAGCGAATACTGCATCTCATCAACCAAATGATGGACCTCAGGAAAATCGAAAAAGGAAAAATGAGAATGAGAATGAGGGAAACCGACATCATCGGATTCGTCGATGACATCTGCCGAATGTTCGAATATCAGGCAAAGGCAAAAAACATCAAGTTCGAATTCATACACCAAGACGAAAAAATTAACGTGTGGATTGACCTCTCCAACTTCGACAAAGTCGTCGTCAACCTCCTGTCCAACGCATTCAAATACACACCCGCGGGAGGGCACGTGGAGGTGACCGTAAAACAAGACGGCAACTACATCACAATCGACGTCAAGGACAACGGAGAGGGAATACCGCAGGACATGATCGACAAAATATTTGAACGGTTCTACCAAAGCGAGACACGCACCAACGACCGACACTTCGGAACGGGAATAGGGCTCGACCTCACCAACTCGCTCGTGCTGCTGCATCACGGCTCCATCACCGCAAAAAACAACGACGAGGGAGGAGCAACCTTCCAAGTGACACTGCCGTTAGGATGCGCACACCTGAAGGAGGACGAGAAAATAACGCAAGAAGAGCCAAAGGGCAACCGCGACTCCATCGTCAACCTGCTTGAGGAAAGCTATCAGACACTGCCGAAGACCGAGCCCGCCAATCCTGCGCCTGCCACAACACAAAAAGGTAAGCGGCTGTCGATAGTCGTCGTGGAGGACGACAACGAAATACAGCAGTATCTCGTCAACGAATTGTCGCCATATTACAAGGTCAAAGCCTACGGCAACGGACAAGACGCGCTCACTGCCATACTCAAGGACGTGCCCGACCTCGTCATCAGCGATGTCATGATGCCGGTGATGGACGGTACCACGCTCTGTACACGATTGAGAAACAATGTCAACACCAACGCGCTGCCCATCGTGCTGCTCACCGCCAAGTCGAGTGACGAGGACATGCTCGAGGGACTCGAGACAGGTGCCGACGCCTACATAGTGAAGCCTTTCAACATCGAGATACTAAAGCGCACCGTTCTTAACCTGCTCGACTCAAGGAAGATAATGCGAAACAAAGCGTCAGGCAAAGAGAGCCAGGAGGACAAAATGGAACATATCGACATGCAGACCGCTGACGACAAGCTCATGGAGAGAGTGATGAAGGTGATCAACGCTAATATCGGTAACGC
The DNA here is from genome assembly GCA_022771265.1 of Prevotella sp. Classification (GTDB taxonomy): domain Bacteria; phylum Bacteroidota; class Bacteroidia; order Bacteroidales; family Bacteroidaceae; genus Prevotella. The sequence goes on along the minus strand of JALFCG010000072.1, from coordinate 21,462 downwards.
CGAGCTCAACGTTGACTTCATAGCACGAGAAGTCGGATTGAGCCGTGTTCACTTCTACCGGAAAATGAAAGACCTGACAAACCAGTCGCCCCACAACTTCATCAGAAACATAAGAATGAAGGAGGCGGCAAGGCTCTTCGACAACGGACATCAGAACATCAACGAGGTGATGTATGCCATGGGCTTCAACAACACCAGCTCGTTCTCAACGGCATTCAAAGCGGTGTATGGCATCTCGCCAAGGGACTACATCAAGGACAAGGCAAGGGAAACTAAGCCTCAGTAGGCCACGGCAAAGTTTTTATACCACAAAAAATGAAGAAAATAAGCCAAAAAGAACGCCAATTGCAAAAAAATGAGTATCTTTGCGCCAAAATACGATAAATACACATTAATTTTGACATGAAAGAACTAGAATTGAAGTACGGATGCAATCCGAACCAAAAGCCTTCACGTATTTACATGACTGAAGGTGAACTCCCTATTGAAGTGCTCAACGGAAGACCGGGATACATAAACTTCCTCGACGCATTCAACAGCTGGCAACTCGTCAAGGAACTAAAGGCTGCTACAGGACTGCCGGCGGCTGCGTCCTTCAAGCACGTCTCACCAGCAGGAGCTGCCGTCGGACTGCCACTGGACGACACACTGAAGAAGGTGTATTTCGTCGATGACATCAACGTGGAACTGTCACCCGTCGCTTGCGCATACGCAAGGGCAAGAGGCGCCGACAGAATGAGCTCGTATGGTGACTTCGTGGCTCTGAGCGACACATGCGACAAGGCTACGGCACTGCTCATCAAAAGAGAGGTCAGCGACGGAGTCATCGCTCCTGACTATACTCCCGAGGCACTCGAAATACTCAAGGATAAGAGAAAAGGCACTTACAATGTCATAAAGATTGACCCCGACTATGTGCCTGAGCCAATAGAAAGAAAACAGGTGTTCGGCATCACTTTCGAACAGGGAAGAAACGAGGTGAAACTTGACGACCCGGCACTCTTTGAGAACATTCCAACTGCCAACAAGTCTTTTACCGACGAGGCAAAAAGAGACCTCATCATCGCTCTCATCACCCTTAAATACACACAGAGCAACTCCGTATGCTACGTGAAGGACGGACAGGCCATCGGAATCGGAGCAGGACAGCAAAGCAGAATACACTGCACAAGGCTCGCAGGAAACAAAGCCGACATCTGGTGGCTAAGACAGCATCCGAAGGTGATGAACCTCCCTTTCATCGACAAAATAAGACGAGCCGACAGGGACAACACCATCGACGTATATATCAGTGAAGACCACGACGACGTGCTGCGTGAAGGAACATGGCAGATGTTCTTCAAAGAGAAACCCGAGGTGCTGACCGTCGAGGAAAAGAAAGAATGGATAGCAAAAAACACCAACGTAGCGCTCGGAAGCGACGCTTTCTTCCCGTTCGGCGACAACATTGAGCGGGCACACAAGAGTGGAGTGAAGTTCATAGCACAGGCCGGAGGCTCTGTACGCGACGACAATGTCATAGAGACATGCGACAAGTACGGCATCGCAATGGCATTCACAGGGGTAAGACTATTCCATCATTAATCTGTGGCTTATGGCTGACATCGACGAAATAATCGCCGGAGGAGGACTCGTGTTCAAGGGAAAGCCCAGGGATGACAATAATGCCGGAAAGGTAAAGACAAAAGCGAAAAAGAAAAAATACATCACTGGAGCTCACGGAAGCGGGTCGGCAAAGCAAAAGGCAAAATACCGGGAACAGCGGGCCAACAGGCACAGGTGACACGATGGTGACGACAATGGCTCAGAATACAGTACTGTTACATCTTGACGAGGTCAACTCAACCAACGCTTTCCTGCATTCCTACAAAGGACTGCAGGGAAAACGGATGACGGTGGCTGTCGCTGACTTCCAGACTGCAGGACGCGGACAGGGAAAAAACCACTGGGAGAGCGAAAAGGGAAAAAACCTCACGTTCAGCATCATGTGTCATCCCAATAAACTACCTGCGGCAAGGCAGTATGTCATGCTTGAGGCTGGGGCGCTCGCCGTCAGAGACGCATTGAAAGCGTTGACTGACGATGACAACTTCACTATCAAGTGGCCTAACGACATCTACTGGAAGGACTTCAAGGTCAGCGGAACGCTGTCGGAATGTTCGGTCGCCGGAGAGGGTATCAAGACTTGCATACTCGGAATTGGTGTCAACGTTAATCAGCAACTATTCATCAGCGACGCTCCAAACCCCGTCTCAGTCATCCTGATAACAGGCAGGGAAACAGAGCGGGAACTGTTGTTGAAAGACATCATCGAAAGGATGGGGCACTATCTTGACATTATCGACAACGGCGACTATGCTGCCATCGACGATGCATACAAGCAGAACCTCTACCGCAGCCATGGCTTCTTCCCCTACGAAGACTCCACAGGCTGCTTTGAGGCTGAAATCGCCGACATCATGCCCAACGGCCACCTCCTTCTACACCGACGTGACGGTAAGATCTCGGAATACGCCTTCAAGGAAGTGATGTTCAGAGTAACACCGTAACTGCGTAACACTGTAACTGCGTAACAGTGTAACTGCGTAACACCGTAACTCAGTAATTCCCGAAATATTGAGAACTTGCGAAATCAAAATTACTGAACTTTCCCGCCATTTTCAATGCAGTAGGGAACCTTGCTCCCCCTCTAAGATAGAGGGGGTGTCACGAAGTGACGGGGGCGTATGACCTTCCAGCAGAAGCTTCCAGCACGAGCCTTCAGCGCAAGCTTCCAGCAAAAGCATTTGTCAAACGAGCTAGTGCTGACGTTTTCATACTCCCTCCCCCCTTTGGGGGACTCCCCCTATCTTAGGGGGAGATCCAAATTACTGTCATGCAGTGGGGTGCTATGAAAAGATTATATAGTATGCTATACTAAAGGGTAGGAAACTTTATTTAAATTACTTATATATGGCAAAGTACAAAAGAATACTTTTGAAGCTCAGCGGTGAAAGCCTCATGGGCAAACAGAATTTCGGCATCGACCCAGAACGCCTCGCTGACTATGCAAGGCAGATAAAGGAAGTAAGCGACATGGGAGTGCAAATAGGCATTGTCATCGGAGGTGGAAACATTTTCAGGGGGCTCAGCGGGTCGCAGAAAGGATTCGACAGAGTCAAGGGAGACCAGATGGGTATGTGCGCAACGGTCATCAACTCGCTCGCGCTCAGCTCCGCTCTCGGAGCCATCGGGGTGAAAACCAAAGTGCTCACTGCCATTCGAATGGAGCCGATAGGTGAGTTCTACACCAAGTGGAAGGCTATTGAGGCAATGGAAAACGGATATGTATGCATCTTCTCTGCCGGAACCGGTAGCCCTTACTTCACTACCGACACGGGGTCGTCGCTTAGGGGTATAGAAATTGAGGCTGACGTCATGCTCAAAGGCACACGCGTGGATGGAATCTACACTGCCGACCCCGAAAAGGACCCTTCAGCTACAAAGTTCAGCGACATCACCTACGATGAAATCTACACTCGGGGGCTAAAGGTCATGGACCTTACTGCCACTACCATGTGCAAGGAAAACAACCTTCCTATCTACGTCTTCAACATGGACATCGTGGGCAACCTGAAAAAGGTGATGGACGGAGAACCCATCGGCACCTTGGTTCACAACTGACAGAAATACATGCAAAAAAAACACCGGGAGCGCGAATTTCCACATGCTCCCGGTGGCAAGCGTAAGTCATAACTTACTGCTTATAATAACTTTATCCCCCTTATGATAATTATTACTCTTCAGTAAACTCCACGTATTCACCCTCATTGTCGGAAATAATCTTACGATTACGTTCCGTAGGACGACGATTGTCGATAATCACCTTTCCTTCAGCATCGTAGGTCTGTTGATAGCCACCATCGCCTTGGCTACCCTGACTGGCACCTGCCTTCTTGCCACCGCGGAAAGCATACTGGCTCTGATGACGTGAGGTAGAACGGCGTTCCTGTTCTTTCTCTGCCTCGAAGTCACCGTTGGCAATCTTCCTCATTCTCCTGAGAAGCCTTAACACGAAATTGACAGCTATCAGCACAATGATGCTGACCACTATCAGTATGATCACAATAAACATCAACAATCCTTTTAACATAGCGTCATGACAATTTGTACTGGTTGGAAACAATTGAAAGAACTACGTACCATCCGATGACAACGGCAATACCTGCCACGCCAAGCAGAAGCAAGAGAGGAATAGACGAGATGATGAACACATATTTCACTTCGTTGCCCTTCCAACCCCAATGCTTGAATTTCAAGGCGAAAAGAGGCAACTCTGCAACAAGAAGCCAACTGCTCACGAACACCATCGCAAGAATGACAAGCACCATGTAGGACGAGGCGGACAAAAGACCGTCGCAGCCAACAACCAACGCTCCCCAGAACAAGGCATTGGCTGGGGTGGGGACACCGATGAACGATGTTGCCTGACGCTCGTCGAGATTGAACTTGGCAAGACGGATGGCGGAGAATGCTGCCATGACGAATGCCAAATAGGGCAAGAGGGGGCTAAGGGATGTAAGCCATTCCGGGTATTCGTGAGTGTAAAGCACACCGAACACCATGGCTGACGGAGCAACGCCAAAGGTGACATCGTCGGCAAGAGAGTCAAGCTCCTTGCCTATTGGCGACGACACATTAAGCAGGCGGGCGCTCATGCCGTCAAAAAAGTCGAACGCGGCTCCGAGAATGATGAACAGCAACGCCTTTTCATAGCATCCGCCAAAGGCGAACGCCGTAGATATACATCCACAAACAAGATTGCTTGAGGTGAGGGCGTTGGGTATATGCTTTGTAATGCAGTTTGCCATTAATACATTATTTTATATAGATTACTGTGGCAGCTTGGCAAGAACCGTGAGGTCGCCAGTGGTGAATTGACCCACTTTTACGCAAGGCTCGCTGCCAAGTGGAAGATAAACGTCAACACGAGAGCCGAGCTTGATGAAGCCAAGGTGCTCGTCGATGAAGCACTCCTCGCCTTCCTTGGCGTAGGTGACGATGCGGCGAGCCATAGCACCGGCAATCTGACGGCAAAGTATGTCTTCGCCTTCTGGGGTCGTTATCATCACGTCGGCGTGCTCGTTCTCCTCGCTCGCCTTAGGAAGCCATGCCTTATGGAAGTTGCCGTCGCGGTGTTTCACGAACTTTACCCTGCCGTCAACAGGAAACCAGTTGGCGTGGACGTTAAACAAACTCATGAAAATCGAAATCATCAGGCGGCGGTCGTGGAAATACTCATTCTCCTGGACTTCCTCAACAACTACCACCTTTCCGTCGGCAGGAGCCACTACAACAAGTTCGGTATCGCCGGCGAACTCACGCTTCGGACAACGGTAGAAATTCAGCACTATAGCCCATACAGTGCCGAAGACTGCCACAAACGCCCAAAAGACCGCTGGACCTACCTCGAACCAGTGCAACAGAAATGCTACCGCAGCTATACAAGCCATGCTGTACGTTAGTGTTCCGGTGCCTTCTCTGTGTATCCTTTGTTTCTTTAGTTTTCTTATTCTTTTTCCCATGGGGTAACGCGTTGATTGTTATTTGCACTGCAAAGATACATCTTTTTTGGCTATTAAGCAAACTTTTTGCGATTTCTTTTGGTTATTTCGCAGAATAACCGTAACTTTACACCTTGAAAACAACAAATGACGCGAAAAATGCAAGATTTTATACATCTTCACGTACACACATACTACTCCATACTTGACGGACAGTCGAGTATTGCCAAGCTCGTAGATAAGGCTGTTGCCAACGGCATGAAGGGAATGGCTGTCACTGACCATGGAGACATGTTTGGAATAAAGGAATTCTTCGACTATTGCAACAAGGTCAATGGAGGGAGAAAGAAAGATGGACTTGAACCGTTCAAGCCCATCTTCGGATGTGAGATGTATGTGGCACGTCACAGAAAGGAGGACAAAAACAAGGACAACGGGGACAGAAGCGGGTACCACCTCATCGTGCTGGCAAAAAACTATAACGGCTATAAGAATCTTATCAAACTCGTCTCGAACGCATGGGTCGATGGATTCTACGGGAGGCCGCGTACCGACCGATTTGAACTTGAAAAATATCACGAGGACCTTATCGTTTGCTCGGCATGCATCGCAGGAGAAGTGCCAAGGAAAATTCTACAGGACGACATCGAGGGAGCACGAGAAGCTATAGAGTGGTACAAGAGAGTGTTCGGTGATGACTATTACCTCGAGTTGCAAAGGCACGAGGTGAAAGACCCGTCGATAAGAGCGAACCGCGACACCTTCCCTTTGCAGCAGAAAGCCAACAAGGTGCTTTTGGAACTTGCAAAGGAATACGGCATAAAGGTCATCTGCTCAAACGACGCGCACTTTGTTGACCAGGAAAACGCCGAGGCGCACGACCACCTGCTATGTCTCTCGACAGGAAAGGACCTTGACGACCCGACAAGAATGCTCTACTCGAAACAAGAATGGTTCAAGACAAGAGAGGAGATGAACGAGGTGTTCGCCGATGTGCCAGAAGCGCTCTCCAACACTATAGAGATTCTTGACAAGGTGGAGTTCTACAACATCGAAAATCCACCCATCATGCCGTTCTTCCCTATACCGGAGGAGTTCGGAACGGAAGAGCAGTGGAGGGCAAGGTTCACGGAAGAGGACTTGTTCAAGGAGTTCACGTCGGACGAGAACGGCGAGAACCAGCTGCTGCGAGAGGAGGGTGAGAAAAAAATCGCCAAGCTCGGCGGCTACGACAAGCTCTATCGAATAAAGTTTGAGGCGGACTATCTTTCTAAATTGGCGTACGAGGGGGCGGCGAAGCTTTACCCCATGCCTCTCTCGAAAGAGGTTGACGACCGCATTCGTTTCGAGCTGCACATCATGAAAACAATGGGCTTCCCGGGATACTTCCTTATCGTTCAGGACTTTATCAACTCGGCACGAGACGAGCTTGGAGTGATGGTAGGACCGGGACGTGGCTCCGCTGCGGGCTCCGTGGTGGCTTATTGTCTTGGCATCACAAAGATTGACCCAATAAAGTACGACCTCCTGTTTGAGCGTTTCCTCAATCCCGACCGTATTTCATTGCCCGATATCGACACCGACTTCGATGACGACGGTCGAGGGAGAGTGCTCGAATGGGTGGAGGACAAGTACGGACATGAGAACTGTGCACACATCATAACCTATGGCACGATGGCAACGAAAAACTCCATAAAGGACGTGGCACGTGTGGAAAAGTTGCCATTGGAAAAAGCCAACTGGCTCTGCAAGCTCATCCCCGACAAGCTGCCCGACGGCTTGAAGATGAACCTTGGCAACGCCATTAAGTGCATCCCGGAACTGAAGGACGCAGAGGCAAGCTCCGACCCGAAGCTCCACAACACAATGGAATATGCAAAGATGCTGGAGGGAACGGTAAGAGGTACGGGAATACACGCCTGCGGATTCATCATCTGCCGCGACAAAATCAGCGACTGGGTGCCAGTGTCGGTGGCGGAGGACAAAAACGACCCCGGGCATAAGTTGCGATGTACGCAGTACGACGGTCACGTCATCGAGTCAACAGGACTTATCAAGATGGACTTCCTCGGACTGAAGACACTGTCGATTATGAAGGAAGCTGTCGAGAACATCAGAATCACTCAAGGCGAAATCATCGACCTCGACACTATACCTATCGACGACGAACTGACCTACAAGCTCTATTGCGACGGAAGGACCATTGGTACGTTCCAGTTTGAGTCGCCTGGTATGCAGAAATACCTGAGAGAGCTGCATCCAACTGTGTTTGAGGACCTTATAGCAATGAATGCACTCTACCGACCGGGACCTATGGACTACATCCCTTCATTCATTGCCCGAAAGAACGGAAGAGAAGAGATTAAGTATGACATCCCGTGCATGGAGAAGTATCTTAAGGACACCTACGGCATCACCGTCTATCAGGAGCAGGTGATGTTGCTCTCACGCCAGCTCGCCGACTTCACACGTGGAGAGAGTGACGCCTTGAGAAAGGCAATGGGAAAGAAGAAAAAAGCTATCGTTGACGCGATGAAGCCAAAGTTCATTGAAGGCGGACAGAAAAACGGCCACGACCCGAAGGTGTTGGAAAAAATTTGGGGAGACTGGGAGAAGTTCGCTTCCTACGCTTTCAACAAGAGTCACGCCACGTGCTATTCATGGGTGTCATACCAGACGGCTTACCTCAAGGCGCATTATCCGGCGGAATACATGGCTGCCGTGATGAGTCGAAACCTTGACAACATAAGTGAAATAACGAAGCTCATGGACGAGTGCAGGGCAATGGGAATACCTACCCTCGGACCCGATGTCAACGAAAGCCGCGGCAAGTTCAGCGCCAACAAAAAGGGTGAAATACGCTTCGGCATAAGCGCGATAAAGGGCGTGGGCGGTGCGGCTGCAGAGTCGATAATCAAGGAGCGCGAGAAAAACGGCCCTTACAAGAACATCTTCGACTTCATACAGCGCGTAAACCTTTCCAACTGTAACCGAAAGTGCGTGGAGTCGCTTGTGCTCAGCGGAGGCTTCGACAGCTTCGCCGAAATAAAACGTGAGGATTTTTTCGCCAAGAACAACAAGGGCGACATGTTTATCGACACGCTAATGCGATACGGGCAGCTCTACCAGGCAGAGATGTCGCAGGCAAAAAACTCTCTCTTCGGTGACGACAACGCCGTGGAGATTGCCACACCTCCAATAATAAAAGGTGAGCGGTGGAGCGACATTGAGCGACTGAACCGCGAGCGCGACCTCGTCGGCATATACCTCTCAGCACATCCTCTCGATGAGTATAAGGTGATACTCGACAGCCTTTGCAACACCTCTTGCCAGGAACTGGAGGACATTCAGAAGCTGAGCGACCGCGAACAGGTCGTCCTTGGAGGTATCGTCACAGGAATACGCCAGAAATACACCAAGACAGGAAAACCATGCGGTTTCATCACCATCGAGGACTTTAATGGCAGCGGAGTGCTGGCTTTGTTCGGCGAGGACTGGGGACGATGGGCAGGAATGTTTGTCGAAGGCTCCACAGTATATGTACTTGGAGAGCTGAAGCAAAGGTTCCGCGACAGCAATATCTTTGATCTTAAGGTGACGGATGTCAATTATATGCAGACAGTCAAGGACAAAATCCTTACGAAGCTTACCATCTCCATCAACACCGACAAACTTGACTCGCAGGTGGTGGAAGAGCTGAACGAGCTGATAAAGGAATATCCCGGTAAGACACAGCTGTTCTTCCAGTTACGTGATTCACAAGGGAAAAAGCACGTGTTGCTGAAAAGCCGTACAAGGACTGTCGATGTCAGAAGCCGTCTGATAAACTACATCGACCAGCAAGAAGGCTTGGAATACAAAATCAATTGATAATAGAAATCATTAATTCATTAACATAATAATCATTTTTACAAAATGGAAACAAAAATCACATCAAGCAATTTCGAAGAGTTGAAGAATGGCGAACTGCCATTGGTTGTTGACTTCTGGGCAACATGGTGCGGACCATGCCGCATGATTGCTCCTATCATCGAGGAGTTGGCTAAAGAGTATGACGGAAAAATCAACGTCGGAAAGTGTGACGTTGAGGAATGTGATGACATCGCCTCTGAATATGGCATACGCAACATTCCGACAATCCTTTTCTTCAAGGGAGGTGAAGTGGTTGACAAGATGGTCGGAGCCGCTTCAAAGTCAAAGATTGAGGACAAGTTCAAGGCTCTTCTGTAACCAACGGATTCCCAATCCTTTCAACAATAATGCCTTGCCCTGGAGAGTCGTTCTCCGTGGCAAGGCTTCTTTTTTCTTCCGTGGCAAGGCGTGGCTTGTTCAGAATGTCACGGTCCTGCTTCCGTCAGCCTGTTCCTCAATGCTCACCTTCACCGCATCGTCGGGCAGCACTTCCTCGACAAGCTCGGGCCATTCAATGAAACATAGCGCACCGCTGTAGAAGTAGTCCTCAAAGCCCATGTCATAGACTTCTTCAATCTTCTTTATACGGTAGAAGTCGAAGTGGTATATGAGCTCGTCGGTCGTTGCTGACCTGTACTCGTTGACGATGGAGAAGGTTGGAGAGGTGATGACTTCATCAACTCCCAGTTCCTCACAGACGGCCTTTACGAAAGTGGTTTTGCCTGCTCCCATCTTGCCGTAAAAGGCAAAGACGGTGTTTTCTCCGATGTTGGCGACAAAGTCATGTGCCGCCTCGCTGATTTTTTCCAAGTTTTCTATTTTCAGTTCCATTTTCTCCTGGGTTTAAGTTTCACTAATGGTATGATGATCTCTTCCATGGATATTCCGCCATGCTGGAATGTATCCTTATAGTATTGGACGTAATAGTTGAAGTTGTTAGGATAGGCGAAGAATTGGGAGCCTTGCGCGAACACGTAGCTCGTGCTGACATTGGGTTGCGGGAGGTGGATGCGCTTCGGGTCCTTAACGATGAAGAGGTCACGGGAGTCGTAGCCGAGGTTTCTGCCGAGCTTGTAGCGAAGGTTGGTGTTGGTGTTGCGTTCGCCTACAATCTTTATTGGTTTGTTGACACGTATAGACCCATGGTCGGTAGTCACGACAACGTGAAAATCACAGGATGCAAGCGTCTTGAAGAAATCGTAAACCACCGAGTTCCTGAACCAGCTCATCGTGAGGCTTCGGTAGGCTTTCTCGTTGTTGGCAAGTTCCCGCACCATTTTCGACTCGGTGCGTGCGTGACTTAACATGTCGATGAAGTTAAACACAACAACGTTAAGGTCTTTGCCTTTCAGTTCGTTGAACCGCTGGATAAGCTTTTCAGCTGCAGCTGAGTCGTTGACTTTTGTGTAGGAAAAGCTGTCCTTTCGGCGATAGCGTTCCAGATGGGTGCCTATCAGCGGTTCTTCGTTGAGGTTCTTGCCTTCCTCTTCGTCCTCGTCAACCCACAATGAGGGGAACATCCTTGAGATGCTGTCGGGCATAAGTCCGCTGAACAGTGCGTTACGCGAATATTGTGTGGAAGTGGGAAGGATGCTGAAGTACAGTTGCTCGTCAATGTCGAAAAGCTCGCCAATCTCCTTTGCCATCATTCGCCACTGGTCGTACCTGAAATTGTCGAATACGACGAGAAACACCTTCTCGCCCTTGTCGATGGTAGGGAACACGGCATTCTTCATCACCTCCGGACTGAGCAGCGGGCGGTTCTGGCTGTGTTGTCCGGGCTTTCCCAATTCGTCCATCCATGTCTCGTAGTTCCTTGTCACGAACTTCGCGAACCCCTTGTTGGCATCCTCTTTTTGCATCGCCAGGATGTCGGGCATCGGTGAGGCGTTGGTGGGGAGCTGCGAAAAATCAAGTTCCCACCGTACGAGTATCTTGTAGATTTCAACCCAGTCCTGCCATGTCCTGCAATCGTCTATCCGCATGGAGATGTTCTGGAAGTCCTGCCGGTAGTCCATTTGGGTCATCTCGGCGATGAGTTCCTTGTGATGGATGTTCTTCTTCAGCGATAGCAGTATCTGGTTGGGGTTGACGGGTTTTATCAGGTAGTCGGCGATGTTCTTGCCGACAGCCTGGTCCATGATGTCCTCTTCCTCGCTTTTGGTGACCATTACCACAGGCACCGACGGCTGCACTTCCTTAATCCGCTGAAGGGTCTCGATGCCCGATAGGCCAGGCATCATCTCGTCGAGCAGTACAAGGTCGAACGTCCGTTCCTTGCACTGCGCAATGGCATCACGGCCGTTGCTCACCGTGATTATCTCATATCCCTTTTTCTTAAGGAACATGACGTGGGCTTTCAACTGTTCTATTTCGTCGTCAGCCCAAAGTAGCAGTCCGTTTGTCATCTGTAGAAATCTTCGTCAAAGTCAAATGTTTCTTCTGTTTCTTCTTTCTCGCCGTTGTCGCTTGTGTCGACATCTTCTTCCGTTTGTTCCTTTACTACCACTTCCACAGGCTCGTCGAGCGACAGTTCCTGAGGCGGTTCTGCAGGGGCGATGTTCTCGTTGAAGAATGTTTCGTAGTCGGCATAGCTGAATGTAGTGCCGAGCTGTTTGATGTTCGATTCACTGACGACGTAGAGCCTTATGCCCGACTCTTGTCGCCGTATGGGCGGGAACGACGTGACGAGCTGTCGCCGGTAGAGCGAGGCCTCGTCGTAGTTGAGGAACCCGCTGACGGTCATGCGTGTGATACCCTCCATGTCCTCGACCTTTATCTCGAAATTCCTCACGAGGTAGTTGGTGAAGTTGTGTTTTGCCAGCTCGTAGAGCAGCTGGTTGCTGTTTACGGAGTCTGTGCGGAATGCCAGCATTACGACGTGTGGCTGGTCGTGATTCAGACTGAGCGTGTCGGCTGTCGTGGTGTCGCGTAGCGTCTCGTGGCTTCTTCTCTCCCATAATTCGCCGACATCAAGTCCTACGCCATTTAGCTTTCTCCCTTGCCTGACACCTTTTACTATCATTCCTGCCATTTCAGCTATTTCCGACTTAGGATGTTTCTCGACCACCTCGGTCATTCTTCTTATGCAGCCTTCTGCGTCGCCTTCATTGAGCATTGTCAACGCTCCGATAAAGAGGAAGCGCGGTCTGTTGTCGCCTTGTTCAAACCGCTGGTCGGAGATGCCTAAGTTTGCTTTAACCACGTCGTTCCTGCCTTGCTTGAAGGCTTCGTAAGTGGCGGTATAGATGGAGTCCTCGATATGTTCCCCCCATCGTGAGTCTTCTATGTAGTAGGGGTTGGAGAGCAACTTGGTGTATTGGCTTTCGGGATGACGTTCCTTCAGTCTGGCGACCATTTGGTCAGCCTTATGCCCTTCACCCTTTCGAAGGTAAATAAGGAACAGGTGGTAGCAGGTCTCGTCATCGCGCCGGAAGTCATGCCATGTGTTCGAGAGCCGTTCGAGATGCCTTCGTGATTCTTCTATCTCGTCCATATCGTCTTTCATCACGATGCCGGCATTGAGCAATGCTTCTTTCAGTTTCTCCTCTGCCTCTGCCTTCTGCTCCTTGGTGAGCGGGATTTGCGCCAGGTAATAGGCTCGCTGGTGCGGGTCGTCGCTGTCCTTGGACTTTTGTGGTTCACTGTCGCTGGTTGCCGCAGGTGAAGCGGTGTCCTCCTTCTCTTGTTGCGACTCTGGGTCATGCAGGGCTTCGCTTTCTTCGCTGTCGAGCTTGACGACAGTCTGATTGGAACGTCGCCAGTTGTCGATGTTTTCCCTTCTTCCCCATTTCCTCTCGAAGGCTGCCTTGCCTTGCGCCACTGCTGTAGGGTTGTAGAAGTACCACAGTGCGGCGTCGGTTTTCGGTGTGACGGTGGGCTTTATGTTGCTTGCCTCCTGTCCGGCAGTGTTCTGTTGCTGAAGTTTCTCCGCTTCTTGGTCGAGAGCTGCCTCGCGGGCTTCCTTTTCCTGTTTCCTAAGCAGCGCGATTTGTCTGTCAGCGGCTGCAATGCGTTCTGACTCAGACGATTGGGCAAGATATAGGAGTGAGTCCTGAAGGTGTATGGTTTCAACGTGAGGTACGAGTCGGCCAAGCACAACCGAGCGTCTCGACAGTTGGTCGTAGTCGCAACGGTCCTTGTCGAGCAGGCCAATCGCCTCGTTGTAGCACCGCTGGGCGTTAGCATAGTCCTTTCGAGTCCAGTAGATGTTTCCGAGGTTGAGCAGCAGCACTCCTTTCTCTATTCCGTTTCTTGTAGCCTTCCTGTTGCCTTCTTCGTAGGCGCTTATGGCCTTGAGCGTGTCGTGTTGTGCCAGGTAGATGTTGCCTATGGCGTAATAGACCTGCTCAAGGTAGTTCTTGTTGTTGTCAGACGCTGCCATCCTTTTCAGTCGGCTTACCATGGTTTTTGCCTTCCCTTTTGCCGCCACCTCGGTCATTGCAATGCGTGCGTTAAATGAAAGCTCGTATGGAGGGCTCATGCTGATTACTTTCCTGAAAGCCTTGTCGGCAGCCTTCCTGTTGCCTTCTGCGGCTTCGAGCTGTCCGAGCAGGTACCATTGTCTTGCTCGTAGTTTTCTTCTGCGCTCGTGGCCTATGACTTTTTTCAGGTATCTTATTGCTTCTTTCCTGTTGCCGTTGTGAAGGTAGTAGTCGCAGTAGGCATAGTCCCAGTCGGTCACCGCCCGATAGTCCATCGAGTCGCGCCTCATCTTCGTTATCACGTCCTCCGCCTCGTAGAGCCATCCGAGTTCTGCATAGCTTTTTGTGAGCCAAGCCCTTGATATGCCGCTTATTGCAGGTTGCGTGGCATATAGTCGCGACATGTATGAGAATGTGGATGCGGCTTCTTCAAACTCTCCTTTCTGAAATTGCGACTTGCCCAGCAGCAGCCATGCCTTCCATATAAACGGGTTGTACTCCTTTCGTCCGAGCCACTCGAGGTCCTGTTTGGTCTTTCTGCGGCTTTTGGTCCATTGTGGCCTTCGCTTTATGCTGTGCCTTTTGATGGCTTTCTCTACCTTTTCGATAGCCCTGTCAAACTTTTCCTTGCCGATGTCTTTTCCGCTTTTCGTTCCTGCAGGATAGAGCGGCAGCTGTTCTGTGAAGTTGTCGTGGTGTCCGTCTTCCTTTTCCTGTGACCCCTCGATGAATGCCTGGCTGCCGTTGAAATAGGTGTTGTATCTTGCGTTAAAGGCGTGCCACCATCTGCTTGCCGACGTGTTTTTTTGCGTTGAACAGGCGGTGAGCGACAGTATTGCCGCAACCGCGGCGAAAAGTGTCAAACGTTTAGCATCCCTACGTTTTTCCATAGGGCGTCATCTGCGTTTGAATGTCCTGATGGCTGCATAGGACAGGATGGAAACGAATATTATCGACGCGCCGGAAGGCACGTTGAGAAGGTAGGAAACCGTAAGGCCTGCCATACAGTAGATGGTGCCGAACACTACGCTGAGCCACGCCATGCCCATGAACCGGCTCGCGAAGAGGTTGGCTGTCATCTGCGGAATGGTCAGAAGGCTGATGGCAAGCACTATGCCCACAAGGCGCAGGGTGCTTACTATGGTCATGGCTATCAGTGTCATCATCAGGTATTCAACTGCCTTCACCGGGATGTTCTGTGTCTTTGCGAATATCGGGTCGAATGCCACGCTTATTATTGTGTCGGAAAACAAGGTGAACAGTGTGACCGTCACTATGCTCAGTGACGACAGAAGGACAATGTCGGATGTGTCGATAGTGAGGATATTGCCGAAAAGAAACGACGGAAGGTCTGGCATGAAGCCCGGTGTCAGAAAGCTGCAGATGATGCCTACGCTCATACCAAGCGTCCAGAACAAGGCTATTGCGCTGTCTTCCCTCACTTTCTGCCTGTGCGACATCCATTCCACCCCGCATGCGCTTGCTATGGCGAACACCATTGCCGACAGGATGGGGTTGAGCCCGAGGAAAACTCCCAGCCCAACTCCTCCGAAAGATGCATGGGTAATGCCGCCGCTGATGAAGACCAGTCGTCGCGTGACGATATATGTCCCCACCAGCCCGCAGAGTAAACTCGCGAGCAATCCGCCCAGCAGGGCATTCCGGAAAAATGTATATTCAAATATCTCAAACATTTCTCAACCTTCAATCATCATTCTCAACTCGTCCTTCAGTTGGTCAGGCACGTTTATGCTTCTGAGCGCGAGGCTGCGGTTCCAGCCCTTGGCCTCTTCCTGCCTCATGGTGTAAAGCACTTCACGGAATTCCTCCGCCTCCTCGTCGGAGTATGCGTCGGAAGGGCGGAAGGCAAAGCGGTCCAGCTCCTCGTCGTCGTAATATTCAATAGGTTTTGTGGCTGCTTCCATCATGCACTCCTGCTCGCAGCGGCTGTCGTCGCCGTTGCAGGTGCTGCAGGTGGGCGTTGTCCGTATTGGTAGCTCATCCTCCTCTTTCGTGGAGAAGAAGAACTGCAATCCTCCGGCGACGATTGCCCCTGCCGCAAGAACCAATATCAATATGACGATGACGCTGACGTTCATTGTTCTTCCGTTATTTCAAAACCAGCATCGACGAGGTTTTCCCAATAGTGCGGGTATGACTTCGTCACGACGTGGGGGTTGTTGACGCGCATATAGTTTCTTGACAACGACATGGGCGCAAAGGCGAGAGCCATGCGATGGTCCTCGTAGGTGTCGATGGCGATGTCGAGCGGGTTGTCCTTTTCCGGCTTACACCGCGCCCCGTCCCACAGCAGTTCCTTCCCATCGCGGTCCTCCAGCACGTAGCCCAGCTTTCTCATCTCGGTCTTCAGTGCCTCGATGCGGTCGGTCTCCTTAATCTTCAGCGTTTGCAATCCTGTGAAATGGAACGGCACATTCTTTGCAACGCAGGTTGCCACGAACGTCTGTGCCAGGTCAGGACAACTGATGAAGTCATATTCCAGGCGTGCCACCGAGTGACCTGAGTATTTCAGACAGACGTCGCCCGGAAGCCCGTTCCCGCCTTCCTTAAATGACGTTTTCACTCCGAGCAGACTGAACAGGTATCTTGCTATGGAGTCGCCCTGCTTGCTGCCGTCGTGCAGTCCCTTCAAAGTCAGCTTGTCGTCGGTGTTGGCGTTTATTGCCATCATCTCATACCAGTAAGAGGCTGCGCTCCAGTCGTTTTCTATAAAATAGTTTCTTTCCGTGTATGGCTTGGCCTTAACGGTAATGACGTTGACACCTGTCCATTCAGCGTCAGCACCGAACTCCTTCATCGTCCACAACGTGAGGTCGATGTAGGGGCGCGAGATTATTTCCCCCTCCAGGTGCAGCTCCAGTCCCCCTTCGAGCTTTGGCCCTACCATCAAGAGAGCCGAAATATACTGCGAACTGACATTCCCTTTTATGTGCATTTCCCCTCCCCTCAGTTTCTTCCCCTTTATGCGGAGCGGCGGAAATCCTTCCTCTCCCGCGTAAGCGATGTCGGCACCTATGAAGCGCAGCGCATCGACGAGCACTCCTATGGGCCTGTGCCTCATGCGCTCCGTCCCGGTGATGGTGTGCTCACCTTCGGTAACCGAAAGATATGCCGTCATAAACCGCATGGCTGTGCCGGCGGCCTTAATGTCGATAGTCTCGGGATTGTCGCGTAGCGCATTGACGATGACTTCCGTGTCATCGCAGTCGGAAAGGTTAGCCGGCAACTTGCCGCCTCCAGCGAGAGCACTGATGATCAGCGCTCGGTTGCTTATGCTTTTCGATGCCGGCAGCTCGACAGTATAGTTTATTGCCGTAGGGGCAGTGATGATGTATTGCATATATAAAAATGTGTATCAACGTTTTCGACCTGCAAAAGTAACTATTTTATTTCGTTTATACAAGAAAAGCAGTGTAAATATGGCATAAAAAGAAAAAAATATCCTCAAAAACTTGCATATCTCATAAAATATATATACCTTTGCACCCGCTTAACCCAAATGGGCTGGCAAAGGAGTGCGGGATGTAGCGCAGTTGGTTAGCGCACGCGTCTGGGGGGCGTGAGGTCGCTGGTTCAAGTCCAGTCATCCCGACAAAAGCAAGGCGAAGGTACTGTCAGTATCTTCGCTTTTGCTTTTTGTTTCAACGACGGCAAAGAAAACTGGGCTTTTTCTTTGTAGTCTCGGCAAAAAGCAGTAACTTTGCCGACGATTTCGAAATTATCAACAACGATACTATAGTATAAAGAAATGAAGATAGAAAGCATGATTAGCAGCGCGGTCATCGATGCCGTCAAGACCCTCTACGGTCAGGAAACAGGCGAGAAGATGGTACAGCTACAGAAGACAAAACGTGAATTTGAGGGAAACCTGACTCTCGTGGTGTTCCCATTCCTCAAGATTTCTAAGAAAAAACCGGAAGATACAGCACAGGAAATAGGACAGTATCTGAAGGATAACTGCAAGGCAGTCGCTACGTTCAACGTGGTGAAGGGCTTCCTCAACCTCGTCATAGCACAGGAAGCATGGATTGAGCTTCTCGCCTCAATCAACGCCGACGAGAAGTTCGGAGAGAAAACCGCAGGCGACGACTCACCGTTAGTGATGATCGAATACTCGTCGCCCAACACCAACAAGCCGCTCCACCTCGGCCACGTGCGCAACAACCTGCTCGGATGGTCGTTGGCACAGATTATGGAGGCCAACGGCAACAAGGTGGTGAAGACCAACATCGTCAACGACCGAGGCATCCACATCTGCAAGTCGATGCTCGCATGGCTCAAATACGGCAATGGCGAGACACCAGAGACCAGCGGAAAGAAAGGCGACCACCTCATTGGTGACTACTACGTGGCTTTCGACAAGCACTACCGCGAGCAGGTGAGGGAACTAACGGCACAATACGTGACTGAAGGCATAGGAGAGGAAGAGGCAGAGAAGAAAGCCAAGGAAGAGGCTCCGCTCATCAAGGAGGCTCACGAGATGCTCGTCAAGTGGGAGCAGAACGACCCCGAAGTTCGCGCCCTGTGGAAGAAGATGAACGA
Organism: Prevotella sp.; assembly: GCA_022771265.1. Lineage (GTDB taxonomy): Bacteria > Bacteroidota > Bacteroidia > Bacteroidales > Bacteroidaceae > Prevotella. The sequence continues at coordinate 3,020 of JALFCG010000072.1, read as the reverse complement.
CTGGGTGTATGCAGGCTTCGACGAGACATACAAGGCTCTCGGAGTGGGCTTCGACAAGATCTACTATGAGTCGGAAACTTACCTCAAGGGAAAGGCAAAGGTCGAGGAAGGACTCGCCAAGGGACTCTTCGAGCGTCATGCCGACAACTCCGTATGGGCAGACCTCACCGGCGAGGGGCTCGACCAGAAGCTCCTTCTGCGCTCCGACGGCACCTCTGTATATATGACACAGGACATCGGCACCGCCGAAATGCGTTTCAAGGACTTCCCCATCGACAAGATGATATATGTTGTGGGCAACGAGCAAAACTACCATTTCCAGGTACTCTCCATACTCCTCGACCGCCTCGGATTCAAGTGGGGCAAGGAACTCGTCCACTTCTCATATGGTATGGTGGAACTGCCCAACGGAAAAATGAAGAGCCGCGAGGGAACAGTCGTTGACGCTGACGACCTCGTTGAGACCATGATTGCCGATGCGAAGAAGACAAGCGAGGAACTGGGCAAGTTCAGCGACATGACCGACGAGGAACGCTCAGAGATAGCACGCATCGTGGGCATGGGCGCACTGAAATACTTCATCCTCAAAGTCGATGCACGCAAGAACATGCTTTTCAACCCCGAAGAGTCCATCGACTTCAACGGCAACACCGGACCCTTCATCCAATACACCTACGCCCGCATCCGCTCCATCCTCCGCAAGGCGGCAGAACAGGACGAGACGACGGAACTCAGTGGCATAGCAACCGAGGAAGGACTGCTGTCGCAAAAGGAAATCGACCTCATACAGAAGATGAACGAGTTCGGGGCTGCCGTCGAGCAGGCTGGCAAGGACTACAGCCCAAGCGGCATCGCCAACTACTGCTACGAGCTTACCAAGGAGTTCAACCAGTTCTATCACGACTACTCCATCCTCAAGGAAGAAGATGCCAACAAGAAGGCACTCCGCCTCGTGCTCGCCAAGAATGTGGCAAAGATTATAAAGAACGGCATGGCACTGCTCGGCATCGAAGTGCCGGAGAGAATGTAATATATGCAGAATCCGCCCGACTATAGACACGATACAGTGCTGCCGTTGCCCTTAGAGGTAAGGGCAGACGCATGGGCTGTTGACGCGGCATGCTCCGGAAACCCCGGACCTATGGAATACCAGTGCATCGACCTTGCTACAGGTGCACAGGTATTCCATTTCGGACCTGTCCACGGCACCAACAACATAGGAGAGTTCCTCGCCATTGTCCATGCCCTTGCCCTGTTGGACAAGATGGGCAACACCACGAAAACCATATATTCCGACAGCTACAACGCCATTCTTTGGGTGAATAAGCGCAAGTGTAAGACAACGCTCGAGCGCACTCCGCAGACCGAACACCTCTACCAGATTGTAGCCCGTGCCGAGCGATGGCTTCAAACCCATTCCTACGCCAACCCCCTCATTAAATGGGAGACGAAGAAATGGGGTGAAGTGCCCGCCGACTTTGGAAGAAAATAATTCAAGTTTACTTTCCCCTTTGGCAAGTGACCATTGGTTTACAAGTAAAGGAAGCTAAAAAGTTTCCCGCCCTTTTCCATGCAGTTCAGATACTTGTTTCCCCCTCTAATATAGGGATAGTCATTTAATTCATCTCAATTGAGTTAACCGGTAGAGTTCCCTCTATTTTTCCGCTCAAACTCATCGTTTTTATATCATCCGCTCTGATTTCACGTCCGATATTTTCGTTTTCCGTCACGTCTGAAGCCACCACTCCCGTAAAGTTGGATTCCATGTGTAGGACATTAGGCTGTGAGAGGTAACTGGATAGACTCTCGTCTTGCGAGGTTAACCACATTCGCCGTGTGGATACCGAAGAAGATCAGCATGATTTCTGTCGATTTTATCCTCGCAGCTATCTTTCGCAATCCGTAATGTTCCTTCTGAGTGCCAAATGAACCCTCCATGGCTGTGGCTCTCACTCTGGCCAGTTCTCTCTTGGTTGCGTTCTTCACTTCGTTCGTGCCTGCCTTGCCTTTCTGAGTGAAGGAAGTCTAGATATTGTTGTCCTTACAGAAGGTCCTGTTATCGTTTCCCGAGTACCCCTGGTCGCCACCCACTTTCTTCACGGGCACTCCTGTGAGCTTTTGGGCCAAAGAGATGCAATGCCTCAGTCTCGTGCCTTCATTGAAGGCGTTGAACGACACTTTCTCAATGAATGAGATCCCATCAATCAATATGTTGTTGCTTTTTGCACCAAACTCTACAGTCTTATTCTCCTTGCCTCTGACTATCGGCCTCACATAAGGCTTGCTGATGCTTACGATTCGGTTTGGGATGCTCTCGTGCGAGTCACCACTTTTGAAGTGGTGACTCTGTTGACGATATACCCTTGTAATGGTCTCAAGGATGTCCAACTGCTTCTCATTTAGCAGCCTTTCATCAGAATGGATGCGCATCTGTCTGCGGATTTCTCCGAGCATCTTGCCCAGCAGTGCAAGCAGTCTCATTATCATCTTTCGTGTCTGCTTGTGAGTATGTCACGTCAGTGGGGAAACGCATCATGCTTTCATAGCAGCTTGCATCCGTATAGATAGTATCAAGGTTCTTCATGTATGGTTTCCAAGCATCTGCCAGAACCTTCTGCTGCTCTTGGACCTTCAACTACCTGGACAGTTCCAACAATATGCCGTCTATCAGCTTGTAGTTTGTCAACTGGTTCTCAGGGTTAATCCTGATGCCGCAGAAGATTTTCTTATTTCCGTCTGCTAAGATACAAAATATTTATCATATTGACAATCGATTCATTGTGTTTTTTAATCTGATTTCGCGACTGCCCCTACAATAATCGTGTTTGGGTGCAAAAAGTGGCTGGAATATTTGGATAAATCAATGAAAAGCAGTATTTTTGCACCTACAAATATATTCACTGCCCTGAGACAGCAAATACTGGAGACGCTTTGGAAGTGGGAAAAACACGGAAAACGGACAGTCAGCACTCTTGATGGAGGGCATCAGGCGGCTGGGTATAATCAAAATCACTAACCCT
>JALFCG010000014.1 GCA_022771265.1 Prevotella sp. | reverse complement strand
TATATGCATAGACCACGCAACAATATATTGTCACTCGAGATATAGCATGAACCGCAAATATGAATACGCCACAGACAAGATTTATAACCTTATCGGCAATGAAGGTAACAAATACAGACCACACTGCTATAAATGATAATCACTCGAAATGTCGGATGAACCGGTTTTCTTTAGTCCGAAGGCTTTTGCGTCTATCCTGTCCATGAGGAACTTGTAGAAGTTGCGTATGAGTGCTTCAGCAGCAGGAACACAGTGTTCTCTGCCATGAAGGACTTTGGCAGCTTTGCCCATCCGAAGCCATTGTTCCTCCACACAGTCGCCGCCACAGAAGTAGACACTTGACAAAGAACCCACAATCTCGCGCTTTGATAACCGAACGATGTGCACCGAAGTCCAAGAACTTTGTCGATTACCGGACCCACAAAACGGAAAAAATGCTCCCTCACGTGAAATATTCCTCCGAAAGGAGTGATTTTCTCAGATTTTATGCTTATATTTGCCATTTCATTGATGATTTTTGCTTGTCTAGATTTCACTAAAGTAAGTGAAAAATCTGATATGGCAAAATCCTGAACTGCTCGGCTTTGCCGCTTGCCGCAAGCAAGAACTTTTTGTTGCTCAGGTACTTATAAAAAAGTTAAACTAAAGTGCTGCGGAATTTAGGAACAATAAGGATAAAGTAAACTCCAATGTAACAAATTTAAGAATCAGAAATTAATCCGTTACTCAAAAGCAGATTTATGAAAACAAGAAAACAGATAGCAGCTGAAAAGAAGAGATGCAATAGTCACAACTGCGCCCAGGCGATTCTTCACACATACGCAGACGTGGCCGGTATCAGTGAGGAAGCTGCCATGAATATTGCCGGAGCCTTTGGTGGCGGCATGGGCTGCATGGAAGGAACATGTGGCGCACTCGTCGGTGCAGGATTAGTACTTGGCTTGGCAAATAAAGACAAGGTAAAGTCGATGAAGCAGATGCGCCAGGTGATGACCAAGTTCCAGGAGAGAAATGGTGCCACGCAATGTAAACTGTTGAAGGGTGTCGGAACAAAGGTGATGCTCAGAGAGTGTCCTGACTGCGTAGCCGATGCTGCAGAGTTTTTGGAAGAAGAATTAAATCAGTAAAATCAAAAATAAATAGAACAAGACAATGAAACAGAATCAAAAAATCGCTATTCCTACCAACGAGGGAATGTTATGGCCACATTTCGGTAAGGCTCCACAAGTAACTATAGTAATCGTCGAGGATGGACAGATCAAGGAATCCGTCATCAAGCAGTCGCCAGAGCATGAGCACGGAGCCATGCCGCGCTTCCTCGCTGCCGAGGGCTGTACGGATGTGGTTTGTGGCGGGTTAGGACAAGGTGCCGTGCAGATGCTCGCTGAATTAGGAATCGAAGTCCATGCCGGAGCACCAGCCCTGCCCGTTGAGCAAGTGCTGGCCATGTATCTTGATGATACTATCGAATACGGTGACGGAAGTTGTCACCACGACGGTTGTGGCGGTCATCACCATCATCATGAGTGATATGAGGAAGGCAAGCAGAGAGATGGATGCAGCCTTCGCATTCGAGGTATTCGACAAGGCACCATATATCACCGTCAGTTTCACACGGCCTGACGGCTGTCCTTATGGTGTACCTTTGTCGTTGGTACGGAAAGATGAGACGACCTTCTATTTTCACGGAGCCTTGGAAGGTGAGAAAATGGATTGTATCGCCAGCAATTCCAAGGTGGCATTGTCAGCCGTAACACGTTGTTCTCCTACTGTCGGCCCTAAAGACGGCAGTTTTACCCTTCAATACAAATCGGCGATGGCTACAGGTGTTGCCGAAGTGGTTACGAATAGAGCTGAGAAGATAGAGGCCCTTAGGCTTATCTGCTTACGTTTCCTTCCTCACCACATGGATGCTTTTGATGCAGCTATTGAGCGAAGTCTGGAAAGAACGGCGATTGTCAAGATAACCCTGACAGAACCGCCTACAGGCAAGCGTAAGCAGTATGATAAGCAGGGTGAGGAAATGAAGTGGCAACGAATGGAATAGAAAGACATGAAGTGGACTGTATTAGTAGATAATCGCACGAATGCTCCAGGTTTAGAGACAGAGCATGGGTTGTCGATACTCCTGGAAATGGAGCACCATCGCATCTTGCTCGATACGGGAGCCAGCGATATGCTCATCCGTAATGCTGAGCGGTTAGGCATTGACCTCGGCACTGTGGACTATGTGTTCATTTCCCACGGTCACAGTGACCATGCCGGAGGGCTGAAGAACTTCATGGCCATCAACGACAAGGCGAAAATCATCGTATCACCGTATGCTCTTAGCGGGAAATTCTATTCCAAACGCCGTTATCTGCATAGCATCACCACCGAATGGCCGGAGATACCTTCAGAACGACTCTTGTCCATAGAGCAAAGCGGGTGGATAACCAATGACCTGTATATCATTGCCCGCATCCCGCAAGTGCATCCGATGCCCAAAGGCAATCAACACCTCTTTGTTGAAACGGCAGACGGAGAATACATCCCTGACGACTTCCGCCATGAACTGGCCCTCTATACCAACGGATTGCTGTTTACGGGCTGTGCCCACAGCGGACTGGAGAATATTCTTGCGGCCACGCCTTTTCCAGTGAATGAGGTTGTTGGAGGTTTTCATCTCCTCGACGGTCATGAGTCGGAGGATGAACTCGGCGAACTCGCCTACAGACTGACAGACTACTATCCGCAGACGCACTTCCATACTAGTCACTGTACGGGCGATGCCGTGTTTTCCACGTTGAAGGATGTCATGGACGAACGGCTTCAAGCCTTCTCATGCGGCACAAATATTGAGATAGAAATCTAATCAGATATGAAAAGAACCTAAAATCCGCAACTAATATTGATGCTGACTAATTTTGCAGTTCGCTTCTCCATCTGACGTATCTGTAACTGTCAAACCTCTTGACTGCAAGAGACAGACAAGATCGTGCGCACTAGTGTACGGCTTCTGGAATGGGATTCTGTTACTCATTGTATTAAAATAAAACGACCCGAACATTTGAACTTCAAGCAATCTCTTCCTCCTTCGCACCTCGGCAATGTTCAAACAAGTTTGACATTGCTCTCGGTTTGTCGTCGGTTGAGCATCGTTGAGAGGCTTGGCGGGTTCTGGTGGTCCAATGGTACTGCTTTTATTTGGAATAACCAAACTTTTTTGAAGAAAAAGAATAAAGTTAGCCTAAGAAATCGTCATTTTACATTAAAGTGCCATTCTTTTCCCTGCCTTTTTGAATCAATTTGCACCAAAGATTATCTGTCTGGCAACACATAAACATTAGATAATCCGTTCACACTCGACAAAGCAAAAGTAAACTATTGTTTTGCTCTGCAAAACTCTTTGATTTCCCATTTTTCGCTATTGCACTTTTTGTACCGTTTAATTTTGGGAGTATCATGTTTCCATCTGTGTTTCATTTACTTGCAAAAGTTCAAAGCAATCCCACATGAATTCTTTACCTATTTATATTGTAAGTTGTATATGCAAGTGAAGCTTTACTTGCAGCCAAGTGAAAGTCTTGTTTCACCTATATGATATTCTTGTTTCAGCAAAATGAATTTTTCTATTCTCATATATAAACATACAAGCAGTATAGTGTCATTAAAACAATAAATTGTTAAATTCTCGTAAACAATACAGCATGTATCAGACAAAAATGTTATTTTTGACACATCTAACAACCTAATATCCATTTATTAACCAATTATTATAAGTATGTTAACATTTTACCAAAAACTAATTTTCGCAGGGATTGCAATGTTTTCCACTGAGACATCTTTTGCAATCGATTTACCGAAAATCGGGCAAACGATTACCGACGGCAAATCCTACATCCTAATCAATTACGAGAACCCCAACAAGTATTGGTCGCGTACTCCGTGGGACGGTGCCTATTATCTTCTTGACTATTCCTCCTCTTCCTACAAGACCTCAACTTTCACGGCCCATCAGGAAGCAGACGGCACATGGTATTTCACCGTTGACGGCCGAGCAGAAGAGGAAGAGCCGCTGTATGTCGGTTTCCAAATTGGCGCTGCCAACCTCAACGGAAACCTTGAGCTTAAGGCCCACTTCGTTGTAGAGCCCAGCACGGACCATGACGGTTTCTACAAGATTAAGTCGGGCGATGATATGCCGAATTCCGGTACCCGTGGACTATACCTTCATCTAAATAAGGGAGGCGAGTATGTTGTTATCACATTCTATGGCAACGACTATTTCCCAGACTACTATGGAGGCGTTGAGACTATTGACGACGGTACGGGAACCCCAATCGTGAAGATTACGGAAGACGACTGGATAGTTCCGTTAGACCGCGAGCATGAGAATTGGGCTTTTGCCGACACGGCAGATATTCCGGCCTATTATCAGAAAGTGAGGCTCTACGAGGCTATCACAGAGATTGAGCAAAACAGATATGGGGACGAGACATACCTTGCCGGTTATCAGTCGCTGGTTGCCTTGACATCTGACATCTACAATAAGGCAGACGTAACTATAGAG
>JALFCG010000003.1 GCA_022771265.1 Prevotella sp. | reverse complement strand
ACTGAGGGTAACAAGACGATGCGCATTGTAGATAATCTCACCCTCAGCAGCAATAACTTCTGGGCAACGAAGCTCATCTTCACCTATCCCGTGCTCAAGGGAAATCTCTCGGTGGGAGGCGAATATAGCCACAACAACCGTAAGGATGCCTACTCATACGAGACAACGGAGACATTGCCCATGGATGCTACTGACAACAAGATCAAGGAGACGGCAACATCGGCTTTCGTGGAATATGGAAGACAGTTTGGACGTGTCTTTGCACAGGTGGGATTGAGATATGAGAATATCTGCAACGACTACTACAACTTCGGCATAAAGGAGCAGGACGTGAGCCGGTCATATGGCGACTGGTTCCCCACGGCTGTAGTTGCTATGCCTATCGGAAAATGGCAGTTGAGCCTTTCCTACCGCAAGGACATCAAGCGACCGGCTTACGACCAACTCACAAGCTCTACCATATATATCAATAAATACACCTATCAGACGGGTAATCCCTATCTGAAACCAACTTATACGCACAATGTGGTGTTGAATGTGGCTTACAAGGCTTTTAGTCTGATGATTGACTATGCTCGCACAAAGGACGTGGTTACTCTGCTCACCGAACCTTATCCTGGAAGCGAAGACCCACTGCTCAGTATCTTACACCCCCAAAACTGCTCGGATGGATATGACAAACTCGTACTCATGCCGTCGTATAAGCCAAATGTCGGTAAGTGGCACCCGATGTGGTCGGCCGGACTGGTGATGCAGAACTACAAGACATTGACTGTCGATGGCACGGAGAAGACGATGAACCATCCGTTTGTGCAGGTGCAGTGGAACAACGACATCGAATTGCCAAAGGGATTCCGCATTAATGCCTTTATGCAATATATAAGCAAGGGCGACTTTGACAACTTCCGCATGTCAACCAATGCGCTCAATGTGGCTATTGGCGTGCAGCGCGACTTCAATCTCAAGGCTCTTGGAACGCTTACTGCCGACATACGTTGCAATGACATCTTCAATACCAACAAGACTGGCACCACCGTATATGGCATTCGCGAACTGACCATAGAGAACCGTGCCCGTAGATTGTTCTCACTCGACCTCATATGGAAGTTTAATGAGGCTCGAAGCAAATATAAGGGCACTGGAGCAGGTAAGAGTCAGAAAGCCAGAATGTAACCCGATGTCATTCGTCACATTCATGGGCTTTCTGTCCCACAAACTTTGATATTTGCCTGAAAAGATATATCTTTGCAGTCGAAAATATTATAAACTTCAAAATGAAAATAATATGATAGTAACAACAACGCCCACTATTGAGGGGCATCCTATTAGAGAGTACAAGGGTTTGGTGACAGGTGAAACAATCATTGGCGCCAACTTCGTGAAGGACTTCTTTGCCGGCATCCGCGATATCGTAGGAGGACGCAGTGGCTCATACGAGAGCGTATTGCGCGAGGCCAAGGACATCGCGTTGCGCGAGATGCAGGAACGCGCACAGATGATGGGAGCGAATGCTGTTGTAGGTGTTGATCTCGACTATGAGGCGCTTGGTGCCAATGGTTCGATGCTGATGGTGACGGCAAGTGGTACTGCCGTGGTATTTCAATTTTAATTATGATGAAGAAAGTATTGTGTGTATTGCTGCCACAGTTTGCGGAACATGAGTTGCCTTATCTCACCCAGCCGTTGCGCTCTGACTCTTTTGCCATGAAAGAGAATCCGAAGTATGAGAACAAGATTGTGGCTGAATCAATGGAACCCGTTGAGGCTATCAGCGGGTTCCGTTTGCTGCCCGACTATACTTTTGAGACCATTCCCGAGGACTATGCAGCACTGGTGCTCATAGGTGGATATGGATGGAAGAGCGAGGTGGCGGAGCGTGTTGCACCTCTCGTTGCTGATGCAGTCCGTAAAGGTCGCATCGTTGGTGCTATATGCAATGCCGCCTCATGGATGGCGAGCAAGGGATTCCTCAACGATATCCGCCACACGGGCAATGGCATTGAGCAGTTGCAAGTGTGGGGTGGGGAGGCATACACCAATGCCGCCGGCTATGTCAACGCACAGGCAGTGAGCGACAAGAATATCGTTACGGCAAATGGCAGTGCTAACCTTGAGTTTGCATGCGAGATACTCACCTTGCTCAAAAACGACGAGCCAAAGGAAATAGAGATGTACCGGACGTTCTACAAAACGGGGCTCGTGGAGTTTGCTAAGATGATGTCGCAGGCGAAACCGCGTTTCACGTTCAACACCATTGGCCTCTTTACCACCGACAATGCGAAGATGGTGGCTTTCTATCGCGACATCTTCGGTTTCAAGACAGAGTGGAATGGAATAGACCCAAATGTGGAGATGACTCTCGGCGCATCACGCATCATCATGTTCCCGCGCGATGCCTTTGAGCAGATGACATCTCATGAGTATGCCTATCCTGATGGTACTAATGGCACAATGGAACTGTCCTTCGATGTTCCAACGTTTGCCGATGTTGACAAGGAGTATGACCGTGCGGTAAGCATGGGTGCAAAGCCTGTTTTTGCCCCTACTACAGAGCCATGGGGGCAACGCACCTGCTATGTGGCTGACCCGGAAGGAAACCTCATAGAGATATCATCGTTTATTGAATAACTGATATTTACTTATATCATGGCACGATTGAATTATCTTGATAATCTGAAGGTGGCATTGACCTTCTTGGTGATATTCCATCATGCGGGACAGGCCTATGGTGACGGTGGCGAGTGGGGATATACTCCTTCAAATCCTGCGGAGGTGATGCCTTGGATATGGCATTTCTTCTCTACTAATGCTGCGTTCTTCATGGGGTTGTATTTCTTCATATCAGGGTATTTTATACCTGGCAGTTATGACAGGCAGGGATTTGGCACCTTTGTAAGGAAGAAGATACTTCGTCTTGGTGTCCCGTTGTTGTTGATAGGTGGTCTTTTGACATACGCTACAGGCAAAGTGGAGATAGCCCATATGTGGTTTGTGGAAAGTCTTCTGATATTCAGCTTCTTCTATGCCGTGGTCAGGAAAAGATGCCCGGCAATATCTAAAGACTGCGACTCACGACCGACGCTAATAGGACTGTTTATAGCAGCATTGGTTATGGGCATCGGTAGTTATTTCATTCGTCAGGAGAGTCCACAAGATCATTGGATCAGTCTTGGTGTTTGGAAATTTGAACCAGCTCACTATCTTCAGTATGTCATGATGTTTGTATTGGGCATACTTGCCTTTCGATTTGACTGGCTCGACAAGATGACCAAGACGACGGGTGTTGTGGCATTGTTGATAGGTGGAGCATTGGCTATAGGAAACTATGTCCGACAAGACGGTGAGTGGAATGATTTCGTTTGGCAATGGTTTGGCATCTATGAGTCGCTGATGTGCGTTTTCATCAGTTTTGGCTTGTTATGGCTATTTAGGGACAAAGTCAATATGGGCAACAAAACGCTCTCTTGGCTCTCAGCTCAGAGCTATGGAGCATATATAGTTCATTTGCCGTTGATGATTTGTATCCAAAATATGTTTGACGGTGTGTGGATGGGAGCCTTTGGCAAGTTCATGTTCATAGGTGTTGTCACAACCCTTTTGTCATTCACCTTGACATGGTTGCTTCGACTGCTGCCGGGAGTGAAGAGAATTATTTGAATGATAATTGAAAACAAAAGAATTATGAAAACAAAATTATAGATAGAATTTATGAGTGTTAGGATAAGACAATGCTTTTTGAGCGATGCAGATAGGCTTGTAGAGATATATGCTCCATACGTTCAGGATACAGCTGTATCTTTTGAATATGCAGTTCCATCGGCGGATGTCTTTAAGGAACGCATAAAAAACATCGTCGCAAGATATCCATATCTTGTTGCGGAAGTAGATGGAGAGGTCGTGGGATATTGTTATGCCAATGATTTTAAGCAGAGATGTGCCTATAGTCATTGTGTGGAAACAAGCATATACATAGCTAAGGACTTTCAAGGCCAAGGCATAGGAAAAATGCTTTATAACGAACTTGAGAGACAACTGGCTGACAGGGGAATAAAGAATATCTATGCATGCATAGCATGGATTGACAAACCCAATGGGCGTCTGTCTCACCAAAGCGTCGAATTTCACAAAGGAATGGGGTTTTCACAGGTTGCTCATTTCCATAGATGTGGGTGGAAGTTCAACGAATGGTATGATACCGTTTGGATGGAAAAGTTAATTTATGAATAGTGATATTAATTAATAGAAGACTTATGAAACAGCTAATCAGTTCCATTATGTACAGATGGATGGAGGACACGGAGCTGCGTTTCTTGAATCATTGCAAAAAACGATTTTATCGTGGAATTATCGACACATATAAAATAGTTTTAATACATGGATAAAGAGGCATAAGTAATCTCATGTCCCTCATGTACGTTTCATATAATTATGGGTGGCATGTTTCTATCTTACAAGTATGTAGCTTCGTCTCCTTGTCGTAGTTGATGCCCACGAGGAGGATGTCGCCGGTGTAGTCGGCTATTTTCGCGGGATATTCCTTGCGCTTGATTTGGTCGATGGCAGTGTCGGCTGAATGATTGAACTTCAGTTCTATTACCAATGCGGGCTTGCTGACGTTGCGACGAGGAATCATCACGAGGTCGGCATAGCCTTTGCCAGTGGCATACTCCCGGTGAATGACATACTCGTTCCTTGCCCAAATATATGCTACTGAAAGTACACAGGCCAAGGAATTTTCGTCATTATAGGAGAGGATGCTGGTGTGCTCGTCATGAGCCTGGTCGATGCCTTTTGCCACGGCTTGCTCGTTGCCGGAGATGGTGGCTTCAAGCAATGATTTGGAATTCTGTATAGTCTTTACCAAAGGTTCCCATGTGGTAGCGCTAATAGCGTTGTTCATTTCGTCAGCCACCTCCTTGTTTGGAATGTAGCATTCTTGTTCTTTTTCGTCGTATGCCAAATAGCCAAGGTGTATCAGTACGGTGAGAACATCGTTCTTGCTCCTTATTATTCGCATGTCATTACGGAATTCGGTGGTATTGACATAAACATGCTCCCACGACAACATGCGAATGATATCATCCTTCAGTCCGTCGAAATTCATCTGAATGTAGGTATTGACAGAATCGTAGGCTCCCGTGGTTGTCCAATAGCTTTTGCAAACTCCACGTTGTAAGGCTTTCATGACAGAGTAAGGGTT